>NZ_JBYCKI010000146.1:0-3492 GCF_057473305.1 Thiomonas sp. TH-17 | reverse complement strand
GCTGACGGGCGATGAACACGCCCTCGCTGGTCGGTTGCGCCCCCGCCAGTTGCAGCAGCTTGAGACGCAATTCCTGCAGACCGTCGCCGGTGGCGGCAGAAATCCAGACCGACTCACCGGCCTCCACGCCCCATTGCGCCCAGACTTGCGACAGTAGCCGCGCTTGGGCGCAGGTTTCGACGCAATCGCGCTTGTTGAAAACGTGGAGCAAGGGCGCGCCCTTGGGTAGTCCGCGGGCGATTTCCGCCTCGGCCTGGGCATAACCCGGCGCCTGCAGACGAGTGAGATCGTGCAAAAACACCACCACATCCGCACCGGCGATGGCGTGCCAACTGCGCTCCACGCCGATGCGCTCCACCGCGTCGGTGCTGTCGCGCAGGCCCGCGGTATCGATGATGTGCAAGGGCACGCCCTCGATCTGGATGGTCTGACTGACCTTGTCTCGCGTGGTGCCCGCAATGGGCGTAACGATGGCCAGCTCGGCCCCCGCCAATGCGTTGAGCAAGGAGCTCTTGCCCACATTCGGCTGCCCTGCCAGCACCACCTGCAGCCCCTCGCGCAGCAGTGCGCCCTGCCGCGTCTTGGCGTGCACCTGCTGCAGCGTCTGCTGCAAGGCCTGCAAACGCTGCTGCGCCTGCGCCTGGCGCAAAAAGTCGATGTCTTCCTCGGGAAAATCGAGCGTGGCCTCGACCAGCAGGCGCAACTCGACCAACTCGGTAGTCAGTACACGCACGGCCTGCGACAACTCGCCGGCCAGCGCCCGGGTAGCGCTGCGTGCGGCCGCCTCGGTACTGGCCTCGATCAGATCGGCCACGCTCTCGGCCTGCGCCAGATCGAGTTTGCCGTTGAGAAACGCTCGCCGGGTGAATTCGCCGGGCTGCGCCACTCGCAGCCGTGAAGACGCCCCCAGTTCGAGCAGCCGGGCGAGCAGCAGTTGCAGCACCACCGGCCCGCCGTGGATCTGCAACTCCAGCACATCCTCGCCGGTGTAAGAGTGCGGCGCCGGAAAAAACAGCGCCAGCCCCTGGTCGATCACGCCCCCCCGCCCATCGCCGAACGGCAGATAGGTGGCATGGCGCGGCAGCAGCGCCCGGCCAGTGATGGCCTGCGCCAAAGCCCCGAGCGATTTACCCGAAGCCCGGACGATGCCCACGGCGCCGCGACCGGGTGCCGTGGCAATGGCCACGATCGGATCGGCGTCTTGCGCCAACAGATTCATGGCCGGGCAACCGCGCGGATTGCGTGCGCCTTTATTTGGCCGCCGCTGTGGTGTCGGTCAACACACCCACGCCCATCTTCTTGTTGATGAACCACTGCTGCGCAATCGACGTGGTGTTGTTGGTCAGCCAGTACAGCACCAGACCGGCCGGGAAGAAGAAGAACATGATGGAGAACGCCGCCGGCATGATCCACATCAGCCGCGCCTGCATCGGATCGGGCGGAGTCGGGTTGAGCTTGACCTGCAAGAAGGACGTTGCCGTCATGATGGCCGGCAGGATGTAGTACGGGTCTTTGGCCGACAGATCGTGTATCCACAGAATCCACGGCGCGCCGCGCAGCTCCACGCTCGACAGCAACACCCAGTACAGCGCAATGAACACGGGAATCTGGATCACGATGGGCAGGCAGCCACCCAGCGGATTGATCTTCTCCTTGCGGTACAGCTCGACCATGGCCTGATTCATCTTCGCCTGATCGCCCTTGTACGACTCGCGCAGCGCGTTGATGCGCGGCCCCACGGCCTTCATGCGCGCCATCGACTTATAGCTCGCCGCCGTCAGCGGGAAGAACGCCAGCTTGATCAGCAGGGTCAGAACAATGATCGACCAGCCCCAGTTCTGCACCACTTTGTGGATCATCTCCAGCAGCCAGAAAATCGGCTTGGCCAGAATGGTCACCCAGCCGTAGTCCTTCACCAGCTCTAGGCCAGGGGCGAGCGCGCCCAGCGTGCTCTCCAGCTCAGGGCCGACGAACAGCTTGGCATCGGTGGTGATGCTCTTGCCCGGCGCGATCTGCGCCAGCGGCTGAATCACCCCCACCGCATACAGGTTGTCGCCCAGCTTACGGGTATAAAGGTCACGCGAGCCTTCATACGGCTCAGGCACCCAGGCCGACACGAAGTAATGCTGAATCATGGCGACCCAGCCACTGTCGGCCTTCTTGGGCACCTCGTTGGTCTTGAGATCCTTGAACTCGAACTTCTGGAACTTGTTGGCGTTGTCGTAATACGCCGGGCCGGTATAGGTGTGATAGAAGTGCGAGTCGTCACCCGGAGGCGTGTTGCCGTCGCGCACGATCTGCATATACATCTGCGGCGCCACCGCTGCACTGCCGGTATTGGTGAGGGTGTTCTGCACATTCACCACATAGCTGTCGCGGGTGAAGGTGTAGGTGCGCTCAAGTTTGATGCCGCCCAGATCGGGCGAGACCAGCTTGACCTGCAAGGTCTTGGCGTTGCCCATGTCGCGCGGGCCCGGCAGCACCGTCATCTCGGTTTCATGGTTGGGAAAGTCGCCGCCGATCAAACCCGACTGCGCCATGTATTTATTGCTCGCCGTATCGTCGAACAAGACCACGTTCTTGCCCGGTTCGGTACGGCTCTCATACTTGAGCAGCTTGGCATAGACCAGATTGCCGCCGCGCGAAGAAATTTTCACATCCATCAGATCGGTGCGGATGGTGGTGAGCTGGGCCGCGGGAGCGGCTGACGCCGCAGCGACCGGAGCGGACAGCGTTGCGGTTGCCGCAGCACCCGCGACATTCGGCGGCGTGGCCGCACTCGGTGCCGCCTGCGGCACCGCGCTGGTCGGCGCACTGGCGACTTGCGCCGGATGGGCCGGCGGCGTTCCGAACAAGTCCGCCTCGCCGTTGTAGCGCAGCCAGGAGTTGTACAGAAAAATCATCGACATGGTGAAAACCACCCAGAGAACCGAACGGCGGAGATCCATACGTAAATCCTGTTGTAGTGATGCAGAAGTGCCCGATGACTTCAGGGCTTGGGGGTGAACGATGAAGCGCGCAGGGATGAAGCCGGGGCAAATGAAGCCGGGCCTTCCGGCCCCTCAGCGCAGGCGCCAGACTCCGCAGACGAAGCGGGTTCATCAGACTCAAACGCGCTATTGTGCATGGGCCGCGGTGACATAGCCTGCGCGCCATCTGGCGCCGCAGCATCTGACGCATCGTCCTCTTCCATCCGTCGACGCCAGGGCGCCCAGGTGAAAGCGTCTGGCACCGGCTCATGCCCCCCCTGACACCAGGGCTGGCACCGCAAAATTCTGACCGCACCCAGATAGCTGCCCGCCGCAGCCCCGTGCCGCTCCAGCGCGTCGATGGTGTATTGCGAACAAGTGGGATAAAAACGGCACTGCCCGCCCACCCAAGGGCTCAGCAGCAGGCGGTACAGCCGTACCAGACCGATCAGAACAGACTTCATGCGGCACTTCGCCCAGACACCACGACCGTGCGTTCGATCCAGCTTTTGAGCAAAGCGTT
>NZ_JBYCKI010000145.1:0-11377 GCF_057473305.1 Thiomonas sp. TH-17 | reverse complement strand
GAATTGCTGCCGCATAACTGGGCAAAAACCAACACCCCTGCCGCCAGCACCTGACCTTCACTTCGGGTGTCAAGAGGGGTTGGCGGGACGCTTACGGATGAAGTTGCACAGGGGCTGACGATCCTTGACGGCTCCGAGGCTGGGCCTCTGATGACCGAGGACAGCGACCGCGGCATTCACCGCCTGCGCGCCACAGCGGCAATGCAGCAGATTGAAGCGATGCAAGGTGTTGACGTTTGGATCATCGACAACGTGAGCGACGCCTACGACGCCAACGAAAACGAAAGGCGCCTGGTGCGAGCCTTCATTCGGCGCCTTGGGGGTCTAGTGCGCAGCAATGGCGGCGCGGTCTTGATGCTCCAGCACCTGCCGAAGGATGCAGCGAAACGCGGAGGCGGCACCGAGAGTTACAGCGGTTCGACGGCGTGGCATAACAGCGTGCGCAGCCGCTTGGTGTTGACGCAAGAGCGCGGGGGGCTGGTCAAACTGACGCAGGAGAAATCCAACCTGGGCCGCTGTATCTCCCCGCTGTACTTCGAGCGCGACGACGAGGGGGTGATGCTGCCTGTCAGCGCGCCAGCGCGGAAGTGGGAGGACATCGCGCCGGTAGACGAGGACGTGTTGCAGGCCATCGCGGACGCGGCACAGTCAGGCCGGGCAGTGGGCACGGCTACCGCTGGCGCGCTCCCGTCTGCGCGTGTGATTCAGGAAATGCTGCGGATAAGCGCAGCGCGTGTGCCACCACCGAAAGAGATCAATGCCGCATTGATCCGACTCGAACAAGGGGGGCGGATTGTTCGCCAGACCGTCAACACGGCGCAGCGCAAAACGCGGGAAGTGTGGGCTGCTGCGCCGAATGCGCCGAATGCGCCGAATGAGGAATTAGGCGCATTAAGCCCTTTGGTGCATTCGGCCTGCGCCGAATGCGCCGAATAGGCGCGGGGGGTACGGGGGGATTAAGCGCATTGAATTCGGCGCAGCCATTCGACGCAAATCCCACCACGCCTTACGCCAGACAACGAACAACATCACCGAGAGACAACATGACCAACCCAACCGACAAAATCGCATTTGATGCCCTGGAAGCCGCAGGGCGCCTGCTCGACGAAACCCTGCGCCGCACCTGCGGCGGCGACCCCGAAGCATCGACCGCGATCCGCGGAGCAATCGCAGCTGGCGCTATTGCAACGCTGCGCATACAACTTGCGCCGTCCACCAAGCTGGCGACATGGAGTGCTGAATTGACCCTGCCTGACGGCGAGGTCATGCCACTTGGCGGGCAAGATCTTGAACCCGAATCCTTGCAGTAATGCTGCATGCTGTGCTAGCATCGCCGCCCATGATCGGCGTAGCAGTGCGGGACGCACTGGCGCTGGGCAAGTGCAGGCATCTGCACGGCAGCGACAAACGCGCACATGATGGGCAGCCTGACGGGACGTTGGGGTCTTTCAGCGGTTTTGAAGCGGCAGCGATTCTGTGGGATCGGCAACCCAGCGGGACGGGACGTTCCGGGGCTGGCGAGGACACGAAGCGCAGGCACCTCATTCCACATTTTTGAAAGGCTTGACCATGAAAACCATCACCCGTATGACCAGCGACGTGCACGCACTGCTCGCCAAGATCGCCGCCGCACCGGCTGGCGCCTATGAAAAACGCGAAGACATCAGCCTCAAGGCGATTGCCGAAAACCTGGACGGCATCGGCGTCGCCTTCGAGCAGTTCAAGGGCGACAACGACACACGACTGGCCGCCTTGGAGCGCCACGCTGCGCGGCCCGGCAGTGGCTTCGCCAGCGGCACCGCTGGGGGCACCCCCGCTGGCGAGACACCGCAATTTGTCAGCAAGGACGGCCGCCCGATCCTGACCCTCAAGCATGGCGACAACATCGAGGCGCGCATGCGCCAAGCTGGCCTCATCGCCGAACCGGATGAGCCCGACGCCCTGGCCGATTTTTTGCGGGCAGTTGCAGGCCAGAAGGCACGCGGGGAACTCTCTCGGAAAGCACTCGCTGCTGGCACCGACGCCAGCGGTGGATATGCATTGCCCAGCAACGTGCTGGGCGGCATCCTGCAGGGTTTGAGTGCGGCTTCAACCGTGACCCTGGCGGGCGCCAACATGGTGATGCTTGATGGCGTTGGCGACGGCGCCAAGAGCACCACGATTGCCGCAATTGATGCCCTGCCCACCGCTGGCTGGCGGGCCGAAAATGGGGCCGTCGTGGAGAGCGCGCCAACATTCCGCGGGATCGTTGTGGAGCCAAAAAGTCTGGCCTTCATCCTGCGAGTCAGCCGTGAATTGTTGAGCGATGCCTCAAACTTGAGCCAAGCACTGCAGGTTGCCATCGGCCAAGCGTTTGCGCAGGAGATCGACCGCACCGCGCTACTGGGCTCTGGCACCGCGCCTGAACCGCGCGGCCTGGCGAACGTCGCTGGCGTCAACGCCGTGGGCAACGGCACGAACGGCGCAACGCTGGCCGCGGGCTACTACAAGAGCTTGTTTGCCGCATATCAAGCCATCCTGGACGCCGACGCGCCAGCGCCGACCGCGGCCATCATGTCGCACCGTTCGCGTGTCGGTTCTGGTGGCATGGTGGACACCACCGGCCAGCCGCTGCAAGCGCCGCCACTTCTGGCCGGGCTCAAGATGTTGTCCACGTCGCAGATCCCGAACAATCTGACCACGGGCACCAGCAATGACTGCTCCCAGATGTTCGTAGGCGACTTCGGTCGCATGGCCCTCGTGTTCCGTGAGAGCGTTTCGGTGCAAATGGCGCGCGAACTGTTCGCCGCGAATGGGCAGATTGCATTTGTTTGTCACGCCCGAGTCGACGTCGCGATCACCTACCCGCAGGCGTTTGCCGTCGTGTCTGGCCTGCGCGGTTAACGATCAAGACCCTTCCCAGCGGGGGCCGCTTAGGCGGCGTGCTGGGTGTGGATTAGCCGGTGAGTGCCACATCATGCAAAAACCCCGGCACGGCGCGGACGCTTTTCTTAGGGGGCGGGCCGCGCCATCTTTTTTGCAGACTGCGAACAGCAGGCCGCACAAGCCGCTGGCGCCGGAGATAGGCAAGCCCCTGACCCAAACGCGATAGGCGCACAGCGACGCTGTACGCAGGCCACAGGCACCGGGGGGCGGTCAAATCTCTACGAAGCACCGGCCCATAGACCACTCAGGTATCTCACGCAGACTTTATTTTGGTGATTTGGAGCTATTCAAATGAGCGGCAAGAAAGGATGTAGCGGCGGTGCGCGGCCTGGCGCTGGACGGAAACCTAGCATCGGCAGCGGCTTTGCGGCTGCAGGCAACCCGCCGAAGGTACGGACACGCGACCCGTTGAAATTCCTGCTGCAAGTCATGCAAGGAAAGGTGCGACCGACCCGCATGCAGCTCAAGGCTGCGCGTGTCGCTGTGGCCTACATGCACGGGAAGCCCGCTGCTGGTGTCGGGAAATCCGCAACGGGTAACAAGAAGGCCTCTGGGCCGGCACTACTTGTGCAGGGCCTTGTAGAAGGTTCTCTTTGATACGCCGGCCTGCCGCGCCATTGCGCCGATCAGGAATGGACTGAAGGGCGCCTTCGGGCAGTCGACCGTTACCTTATAGAAGCCGCGCTTATCTTCACGCTTCCATTGTTCATGGGATCCCTCGGTGTTGCAGTAGGCGAATCCGAGGTTGCGAAGAATGCGCTTGACGTCGTTGCACGTGAGCGGTGGCTGCGCCCCGCTCATGCAACCGTAAGAGGCATTGTCTCGCAGCCCAGGTGGTGCCCGACTGGAACGCCGTCACGCCGCAGGGCCTGAAGGAAGCGGAAATAGTAGAAGGCGAACCAGTATCGCAGCGGGGCTCTACGCCGGAGCAGGGTCTCGGCAAATTCGCGATCTGGTCCCTCAAAGATGTCTTTAAGGTAGCTGTGGATCTGTGCCTGCAGGAGGCGGTGCGCCTCGTCGTAGGTGTCTGCCTGAGCTGCAAGAGAGAAATCAAGGCACATCACAGTCCACTGGTTGCCTTCCTTTTTCCCAAGGATGCGCAGCAGAAGGGATTTGGGCTTCATATTCTGTCTCTCATATGGCGTGCCACGCCGGGTGTCTGGCAAGGGAATTATTGCACTGCGAAAAAGGCCACGGGAAATTTCTGGGAATCGTTTTCCCTGATTCCGCGCAATTCTTTGTAGATTTTGACCGTTTTGCAGCGGGGAAGTTCTCGGCTTGTTTGTGCAATTGATTGCACGGCAGCGCGGCTACATGGTGGCTACATGAGGCCAAGGAAGCAAAAAGGCCAACCCCGAAGAGCTGGCCTAAGTGCTTGTTTTTATTGGTGCCGGTGAAAGGAGTCGAACCCTCGACCTTCGCATTACGAATGCGCTGCTCTACCAACTGAGCTACACCGGCAAAGCCCGCCATTCTATACCAGGGGCGGGATTTACTTTTCAGTTCAGACGGTCTGGGCGTGGTAGCGCTGCAGCAGTTCGACTTCTTCGCGCGAGCCGAGCATCACGCTGCAACGCTCATGCAGCGAGGTGGGGACGATGTCGAGGATGCGCTGCGAGCCAGTTGTGGCTGCGCCGCCGGCTTGCTCCACCAGCAAGCTCATGGGGTTGGCTTCGTACAGCAGGCGCAGCTTGCCGGGTTTGTTCGGCTCGCGCTGATCCCACGGATACAGGAACACGCCGCCACGCATGAGGATGCGGTGTACGTCGGCCACCATGCTGCCCACCCAGCGCATGTTGAAGTCGCGCTCGCGCGGGCCGTCCTTGCCTTGCAGGCATTCGTCGATGTAGCGCTTGACCGGCGGCGCCCAGTGGCGCAGGTTGGACATATTGATGGAGAACTCGCTGGTGCTCGGCGGAATTTGCAGATCGCTCTGGGTGAGCACGAAGCTGCCTTGTTCGCGGTCGAGGGTGAAGACGGCCACGCCGTGCCCCAGGGTAAGCACGAGCTGGGTTTGCGGGCCGTAAACGCAATAGCCTGCGGCGACCTGTTTGGCGCCGGCTTGCAGGAAGTCGGCTTCGCTCACTTCGCCGACGTTCTTGGGTAATTGCAGCACGGAGAAGATGGTGCCGATGGTGACGTCCACGTCGATGTTGGACGAGCCGTCGAGCGGGTCGAACAGCAGCAGGTATTCGCCGCGCGGGTAGTGCTCGGAGACCGGGAACACGGTGTCCATTTCTTCCGAGGCCATGGCGGCCAGATGTCCGCCCCACTCATTGGCGTGGATCAGCACATCGTTGGCGATGACGTCGAGCTTCTTCTGCACTTCGCCTTGCACATTGCCGGTGCCGGCGGAGCCGAGCACATCGCCCAACGCGCCTTTGTTCACGGCGATGCTGATGCGTTTGCAGGCGCGGGCGACCACTTCGACGAGCAGGCGCAGTTGGGGCGTGATGACGCCGTGCTCGCGCTCCTGTTCGACGAGATAGCGGGTGAGGTTGACGGATTGGGTCATGGGGAGTCTCTGGAAGGAAAGGGGCGAGCTGCGATCAATCGGCCAGGGCGCGTTCGATGATTTCGCGGGTGTCGGAAGACAGCGTGGCGCCTTCTGCCACGGTGCGTAGCGCTTGTTGCGCCGCTTCGCGATAGGCGGGCGCGAGTTTTCGCCAGCGGTCGAGGGCCCGCGCCAACCGGGCGGCGACCTGCGGATTGATGGCGTCGAGCGCCTGAACCTGTTCGGCCCAGAAGGCGTAGCCCGCACCGTCGGCGCGGTGGAAGGCGCCGGGGTTGGCCTGGCAGTAGGCGAACAGCACGCTGCGCGCGCGGTTGGGGTTGTGGATGGAGAAGGCGGGGTGCCGCATCAGCGCGTGCACACGGTCGAGTTGCTGCCCGTCGTGGTCTGGGGCGCTGGCCTGCAGCGCGAACCATTTGTCCAGGACCAGGGCTTCACCGGCGAACTGGGTGGCGAAGCGCTCCAGCGCTGGCTTGGAGAGATCGGCGCCAACATGCACCAACGCGGCCAGCGCGGCGAAGCGGTCGGTCATGTTGTCGGCATCCTTGACGCGCTGATAGACCCGTCCCAGCCAGGTTGCCTGTCCCAGTTCGCACAAATGCGCCTGGGCCAGATTGCGCAGGGCGCGGCGGCCGGCGCTGGCGAAATCGGGGCTGTAGCCGCCTTCGGGCGTGAGGGTGTCCCAGAGGGTTTGCCAGTCCTGCGCGAGTTCCTGCGCCAGCGCGGTGCGCAGCGCCTGACGGGCGCGGTGGATGCGAGGCGGATCGACCTCTTCAAGCTGCTCGGCGATGTAGGCCTCGCCGGGCGGGGTGAGCAGCAGATCCTTGAACGCCGGATCGAGCTTAGGGTCGCGGAGCACGGCGCGCAGCGCGTCGAGATAAGGGACATCGAGATGCAGAGCTTCGCCGCGAATCGCGCCGAGCAGGCGCGAAAGCGTCAGCCGCTGCGCCGCTTCCCAACGGTTGAAGGGGTCGGCGTCATGGGCGAGCAGATGCAGCAACTCGGCATCGGTGTAGGCGTAATCGAGGATCACCGGGGCGGAGAAGCCGCGCAGCAATGAGGGGGTGACGGTGTCGGCATCGATCTGTTCGAAGACGAAGGTCTGCTGGTCTTCAGTGAGCACGAGCACGGTTGAAGCGCCCTTGTCCTGGCCTTGCAGCCACAGGGGCAGGGCGCCGCCCCGGTCGTCGAGCAAGCCCATGGCGACAGGAAAGACCTGCGGCTGCTTGCCGGACTGGCCGGGGGTGTCGGGCAGGGTTTGACGCAGCGTGAGGGTGTAGGTGCGGGCGGCCGAATCGAGCGCGCCGCTGGCGTGTAGGCGCGGCGTGCCGGCCTGGCTGTACCAGCGCTTGAAGGCCGCAAGGTGTTGCACCAATGCAGACCCCGGGTTGGCATCGGCCATGGCCTGGGCAAAGTCGTCGCAGGTCACGGCCTGGCCGTCGAAGCGCTGGAAGTACAAATCCATGCCTTTGCGAAAACCGGCTCGGCCCACCAGGGTCTGCATCATGCGGACCACCTCGGCGCCTTTCTCATAGACGGTGGCGGTGTAGAAATTGTCGATGGCCTGGTATTGCTCGGGGCGCACCGGATGCGCCATCGGGCCCGCATCTTCGGAAAACTGCGCGGTACGCAGCACCCGCACGTCTTCGATGCGCTTGACCGCGCGCGCGGATTCACCGCCCGAAGCGGCGGCCAGGTCCTGGCTGAATTCCTGGTCGCGGAAGACGGTGAGGCCTTCCTTGAGACTGAGCTGAAACCAGTCGCGGCAGGTGATGCGGTCGCCCGTCCAGTTGTGGAAGTACTCGTGGCCGACCACGCTCTCAATACCGTCATAGTCGGCATCGGTGGCGGTGGCCGGATTGGCCAGCACATACTTGGTGTTGAAAATGTTGAGGCCCTTGTTTTCCATGGCCCCCATGTTGAAATCGCTCACGGCCACGATCATGAAACGATCCAGATCGAGGCTCAGGCCGAAGCGCTGTTCGTCCCATGCGATCGACTTGATCAGCGACTCCATCGCATGCTCAGTCTTGTCGAGATCGCCCGCGCGTACATAGACCTGCAGCAGATGCGTCTTGCCCGACGCGGCGCGCACGGTCTGTTCGCGGCACACCAGATTGCCGCCAACCAGGGCGAACAGATAGCAGGGCTTGGGAAACGGATCGTCCCACACCGCTTCATGGCGGCCGCCGTCCAGGTCGGTCTGCGACACCAGATTGCCGTTGGACAGCAGCACCGGGTATTGCGCCTTGTCGGCACGCAGCGTGACGTGAAAGCGGCTCATCACATCCGGGCGGTCGGGCCAATAGGTGATGCGGCGAAAGCCCTCGGCTTCGCACTGGGTGAAGAACGCGCCGCCCGACATGTAGAGCCCCGCCAACTGGGTGTTGGCCTGGGGGACGTTGAGGGTTTCGATTTCCAGCGTGAACGTCTCGGGCAGTTTGTCGAGCACCAGGGTGTTGCCGTCTTGGCGGAAGGCGACGAATTCGCCGTTCACCTTCAGCGTCAGCAGGGTGATGTCTTCACCGTCGAGCACCAGCGGGGCCGACTCGGCGACGCCTTCGATGCGGCGCACCGCCATGCGGCTGTGCACGCGCGTTTTCGCGGGGTCGAGATCGAAGCGCAGGTGCACGCTGTCGATGGCGTAAGACGGCGGGGTGTACTCCGCCAGGCGGGTGATGCGGGCAGGCGTGTCGGGTTTGGCGGTCATGGCAGGGCGGGTTTCAGCGGGGCGATTGGGGGGGCGATAGAGAAAACGCGAGCCGTGCGGTTCAAAGGCCGGACTTCAGGCTGGCGGTGATGAATTCGTCGAGATCGCCGTCGAGCACTTTCTGAGTGTTGGAAATTTCGACGTTGGTACGCAGGTCTTTGATGCGGCTCTGATCGAGCACATAGCTGCGGATCTGGTGGCCCCAGCCCACGTCGCTCTTGGTCGATTCGAGCGTCTGCTGCTCGGCCATGCGTTTGCGCATCTCGTGCTCGTACAGCCGCGAGCGCAGCATCTGCCAGGCTTCGGCGCGGTTTTTATGTTGCGAGCGATCATTCTGGCACTGCACCACGATGCCGGTGGGAATGTGCGTCAGGCGCACCGCCGAGTCGGTCTTGTTGATGTGCTGGCCGCCGGCGCCGCTGGCGCGAAAGGTGTCGGTACGCACATCGGCAGGGTTGATGTCGATCTCGATCGAGTCGTCCACCTCGGGGTAGACGAACACGCTGGCGAAGCTGGTGTGGCGTCCGCCGGAGGAGTCGAACGGACTCTTGCGCACCAGGCGGTGCACACCGGTTTCCGTGCGCAACTGGCCATAGGCGTAGTCGCCCTCGATCTTGATGCTGGCGCTGCGCAGGCCGGCCACGTCGCCCTCGGTCTCTTCCATCACCTCGGTCTTGAAGCCCTTGCGTTCGCAGTAGCGCAGGTACTGGCGCAGCAGCATGCTGGCCCAGTCGCAGGCCTCGGTGCCGCCGGCGCCAGCCTGGATGTCGATGAAGCAATTGCTGGGGTCGAGCGGGTTGGAGAACATGCGGCGGAACTCCAGCGCTTCGACTTCGGCGGCAGACTTCTCGACATCGGCCTCGATGGCCTCGCAGGTGGCATCATCGCCTTCCTCGCGGGACATCTCGAACAGTTCGCTGTGATCGGCGAGCGCCGTGGTCAGGCTCTCCAGCCCGAGCACCACGATTTCGAGCGACTTGCGCTCGCGGCCCAACTCTTGCGCGCGTTTGGGGTCGTTCCAGACCAGCGGGTCTTCGAGCGCACCCGCAACTTCCATCAGCCGCGACGACTTGGCATCGAAGTCAAAGATACCCCCTTAGCGCTTGAACGCGCTGCTGGAGGTCGGTAATTCGGTTGGTGATGGCGTTGAGGCGTTCTGCGTCCATGATGCTCTTGTGATGACAAAGGGCGCTATTTTCGCACCCCTTGGCATGGACCTGCTCATTTGGGCAGACCCGAGGTTCTGCTCAAACGGGTTTGAAGAATTCCTTGGCCTTGTCGAACCACGACTTGGCTTGCGGCGAGTGGCGATCGCCACCTTTTTTCAGCGACTCGTCGAGCTCGCGCAGCAGCCGTTTCTGTTCCTCGTTGAGCTTGACCGGCGTCTCCACGGTGATGTGGCAGTAGAGGTCACCGGGATAGCTCGAGCGCAGGCCTTTGATGCCTTTGCCGCGCAGGCGGAAGGTCTTGCCGGCCTGCGTGCCTTCTGGGAGATCGATCTCCGCCTTGCCGCCCAGCGTGGGTACATCGATGCCGCCGCCAAGAGCCGCCTTCGCCATGCTCACCGGAACGTGACAGTGCAGGTCGTCGCCGTCGCGCTCGAAGACCGGGTGCTGTTTGATATGGATTTCCACATACAGGTCACCGGGCGGCCCGCCGTTGACGCCGGGTTCGCCATTGCCCGTGGAGCGGATGCGCATGCCCGAGTCGATGCCCGCGGGAATCTGCACTTCCAGGGTCTTCTGTTTCTGGATGCGGCCACGGCCATGACAGGCCGTGCAGGGCTCGGGAATGAGCTTGCCCGTGCCGTGGCAGGTCGGACAGGTCTGCTGCATGGCGAACGGCCCCATGCGCTGCGCCACCTGACCGCTGCCGTGGCAGGTGGTGCAGGTGATGGGCTTGGTGCCGGGCTTGGCGCCGCTGCCGTTACAGGTGCTGCATTCTTCCCAGCCGGGGATGCGCAGGCTTTTGTTCACACCGTTTGCCGCGTCTTCGAGACTGATTTCCAGCGAATAGCTCAGATCGTTGCCGCGGTAAACCTGCGGCCCACCACCGCCACCGCCGCGGCGCCCGCCGCCAAAAATCTCGTCGAAGATGTTGCCGAAGTCGCCAAATCCCCCCGCACCGCCTCCGAATCCGCCAAATCCGCCCGCCGAGGGGTCGACCCCGGCATGGCCGTACTGGTCATAGGCGGCACGCTTCTGGGTGTCGCACAGGCACTCGTAGGCTTCCTTGACGACTTTGAACTGTTCTTCAGAGTCTTTGTTGCCCTGATTGCGGTCGGGGTGGTGCTTCATGGCCAGCTTGCGGTAGGCCTTCTTGATCTCGTCTTCCGAGGCGTTTTTGCTCACGCCCAAGACTTCGTAGTAGTCACGTTTTGCCACGGGTTCTGCCTTGCGAATCGGTTCAATAACAATGGACAAACGGGAGGGCCGCGCGATCAGCGGCCCTCCCGTCGGGAGACTTCAAGTGTGGCGACGATCAGGCCTTGCCGTCCTTCACTTCCTTGAACTCGGCATCGACCACGGTGTCGTCGCCCGCGGCCTGGCTGCTGGCGCCACCGGCTGTGGCACCCGCAGCAGCTTGTTCGCCGGCCTGGTTGGCATACATCTTCTCGCCCAGTTTCTGGCTGGCGGCGAGCAGGGCGCTGGTTTTGGCCTCGATCTCGGCCTTGTCCTCCGACTTGATCGACTCCTCGGCGGCTTTCAGCGCGTCTTCGATAGCGGATTTCTCGCCCGCATCGATCTTGTCGCCATACTCACTCAACGATTTGCGCACCGAATGCACGGCGGCGTCGGCCTGGTTACGGGCATCGACCAGTTCGCGCTTCTTGTGGTCTTCTTCCGCGTTCACCTCGGCATCGCGCACCATGCGCTGCACTTCCTCTTCGCTCAGCCCGGAATTGGCCTTGATGGTGATTTTGTTCTCTTTGCCGGTGCCCTTGTCCTTGGCGCTGACGTGCAAAATGCCGTTGGCGTCGATGTCGAAGGTCACTTCGATCTGCGGCGTGCCACGCGGAGCCGGCGGAATGCCTTCGAGGTTGAACTCGCCCAGCAGCTTGTTGCCAGCCGCCATCTCGCGCTCGCCCTGGAATACCTTGATGGTCACCGCAGGCTGGTTGTCATCCGCCGTGGAATAGACCTGTGCATGCTTGGTCGGCACCGTGGTGTTCTTGGTGATCATCTTGGTCATCACGCCGCCCATGGTCTCGATGCCCAGAGACAGCGGGG
>NZ_JBYCKI010000144.1:0-4118 GCF_057473305.1 Thiomonas sp. TH-17 | reverse complement strand
GGCCACGGCCGCATCGCCACCTCGCAACTGCTGACCACCCTGCCGCTGGCGCTGCGCCTGCTGGCCGCAGGCACGGTGTGGCTGCTGCACCCGGTCGATCCGCTGCGCGACTACGCATTCGGTTACCTCGGCGCTTCGGCACTGACGCTGGCGGTCGCCACGCTCAGCCTGCGCCAGCCCTGGCCGGCACTGCGCGACTGGCGACTGCCGCGGCTGGCCGAGCTGCGTCACGCCGCGGGCTATGCCGTGCTCAACCTCACCGCCGCCGGCCCGGCCGAACTGGACAAGACGCTGGCGCTGAAACTGCTGCCGCTGGCCGCGGCCGGCGTGTATGCCGCCGGTGCGCGCGTGATTGGCGCGCTGACCCTGCCGGTGATCGCGATGATGCTCGCGGCCTTGCCGCGGCTGTTCCGCGAGGGCCAGACCGATCCCGCACGCAGCACCCGCCTGCTGCGATGGGTGTTCGCCGCTGCACTCGGCTACAGCCTGCTGCTGGCCGCAGCCTTGTGGATCGCGGCGACGATGTTCGACATGCTGTTCGGCCCGCGCTATCACGGCCTCGGCGACACCATCCGCTGGCTGACCCTGGCCGTCCCCGGCATGGCGCTGCGCATCACTGCGGGCAGCGCGCTGATGGCACTGGGCAAGCCGTGGATGCGGGTGGGATTCGAGCTTGGCGGGCTGGTGGTGCTGACCGTGGCGGCGTTCATTCTGGCGCCGAGATTGGCTTTGTCCGGCATACCGCTGGCGCTGGCGTATTCAGAGTGGACAATGGCCATAATTGGCATCCTGATGATGCTAATGTTGACAAGGGGGACCGTTTCTCGTGCAGCCCAACGTTGAGGACGATTACATCGAGTGGAAAGGCTGGAGCCGCTCCGCCTTTAGCAAATTCTCGAACGAGGAACGCATCCAATTCGCTGCGGAAGTCCGTCGCGTCGGTACTACGCTGGACCGAGAAGCACGAGTGCTGGAAATTGGTTTCGGAAACGGTTCGTTCGCAGGCTGGATACGACAATTCACCCATCATTACGTCGGCATCGATCCAACCCAGCACTCGTTGACCGGGCCAACGCAGCTGGTATCGAGGCATACACATCCATTGCCGAATTTGATGCGCTTGCCGGAGACAGAACCTTCGACTTGATCGCCGCATTTGATGTTATCGAACACATGGCGCTGAATGACTTCGTCGCTGCGCTACAAGTTTGGAGGATGCATCTCTCCGGTCGCGGTCGTATTATTATCCGTATTCCGAGTGGAGACAGTCCGTTTTCAGGACGGGTGATGTATGGCGACATCACGCACAAGACCTTGCTTGCAACCACTGCGTTGCAGCAAATCGCGTCGCTGGCGGGCCTGAAACTCGTAGCGACTTATCCACCCGCACTTCCGATTTTCGGCCTCGGGCCCCTGAAGGCCGTTGAGCGAGCAATAGTGGCTGTAGCCCGGAAAGTGATTACTTTCCTGGTCAATGCGACTTTCTACGGCAATCGGCACGGTGTTGTAACCAGCAACTTGATCGCGATCTTCAAGCCCTAAGGCGCGCGCGAATAAGACATTACCCAGCAGAGCCGGATGCCGCCACCTTGCGGAACACCAACGCCATCTGTTCGGCCGCGTCTTTCCAGCTGTGTTCAATTTGCTGAGGTAACGGAAGCGGCCTGGAGAGTGCTGTGCGGATGCCAACAGCAATGCCCTCCGGGCTCGTGTCCGTGTAAACGGCATCGTCACCGCCTGCCTCACGCAGTTCCGGCGAATCGGTAGTCACCACGCGACAGCCATGCGCACGTGCCTCAATGACCGGCATCCCGAAGCCTTCGTAGAGTGATGGAAACACCAAGGCTTCCGCATTCGCATACAAGACCGACAACAACCCGTCGTCGACGAAACCAAGAGGTCTGATCCAGTCGCGTCCGCGTTCGATGCTTCTGCCTCTCCTGTCCCACGCTTCAGGGCCAGCCATAACCAACTGGTGATTCAAAAAAAACCCAGCGGCTCGCAATCGCTCCATCGCCACGACTGCTCCGGAAAGATTTTTTCGCGGAGCACGCGTCCCCACTGTGAGGAGATATGGCTTGCGCACACCAGCCCGGTCCAAGAGTTGCGCCATATTACCCTTGTCGAAAATCGTCGATTTGCCAGAAACAGCCGGATAAGCGATCGCATCCGGCTGCCGTCCAAGTAACTTAACCATGCGCTGGGAAGTTCCTTGCGAGATTGACACGTTTGCATCTGCGGCGAGGATGTCGGCGTTCATCCATTTGCGATGCGCATAACGGGTAATCGGGGGCAGGGTTTCGGGTACGATTACATGATTGAAATCGTACACAGTAAGCACGCATGGCACGCTTGCACCATGCGGAACAAAGGTGTTCGGCGACCAGAACACGTCCACAGGATCTCGGGTGATCAGCGCACCTAGTCGCGAATGCATCCACTGAGTGACTGGTATTCGGCTCCAGAAAGGATGCCTATCCTTGACAACGTGCCAACGTGAAGACGCGGGCACGATGGATGTTTCGCGATATGCATACAGCACGAACTTGGCTTCCGGCATCGCAGTATCGAGCGAAGACAGGATGCCAGCGGCATACCGTCCAACTCCGGTCATGCCATCACGAATACGGCTGACATCGATTCCTACCCTAATCATGGTCTTCCACTCCCCCGCCGAATCCGGCAATGACGTCACGATAAGTCTCGTAATAGGCGTCAATGGCCCTATGTTCCGAGAATGCACTACGAGCGCGCACCACGGCGTTTGACGACATTTCCCGCCGCGTCGCAGAATCTGCGGCCAGCCGCCTAATAGCCTGCGTAAATGCGGGGGCATCATCTTGCGGGCACAGCAAGCCGGTCAGGCCGTCCTTCACGACCTCGGGCAACGACGAGCCGCGCGTTGCAACCACCGGGAGCCCGCAGGCCATGGCCTCTGCCGCGACCAGCCCGAAGCCCTCGCTGCGCGAAGGGAACAAAAAGGCATCGGCGTTCTGCATCGCGGCAATTACCTGATCGCCTGAAAGGCGCCCCAAGTCATGCATGTTCGCCGGCATCCCAGCCCTGTCGTTTTCCGCCGCCGGGCCACCGGTGTAATGCAACTCGAAGCCATCGCCAAGCTCCCGCATGGTTGGGGCCAGCAAATCCACTCCCTTCAGGGGCTTCCATGCGCCCACGTACAACAACCGAAACGGTCCCCAAGGCTGACGTAACCGGCGTCCGGGGCAGAACAACTTCGTATCGATGCCGTTGTAGATGACCCGCATCGGTACATCGCACAGCGTGTTCTGAGCCATGTCAGCCACGTATTGACTCACGGCAACCACCTGGTCAACCCTGCGCAGCACGCGGCGTTCGATGGGAGCGATCCAGAAGCGATGGTAGGCGGTGCGCAAGCATCCCTTGTAGATGCGCAATGCCGGGTCATGGATCGCGTGATGAAGCGTTGCCAGCACCGGCAGGTGTTTGGGTATGAAGCGCGGGTGCAGCCAGGTATTGATATGGCAGACCGTCGCCCATTCTGGCGCTCCGAGCACGGGTACCGTCCATGGGGCGTACTCTGCGCGCAATGGCAGCCAGGTGATCTCCGCGCGCAAGCCTTGCACGCGGAGTGCCGCGGCCAACCGCTCGGTAAAGACGTCTGTGCCGGTCCCGGTGCGGATGGCTGGGAACCAAATGGCGGGTTGGCTACCGGCCATAGCCATTTATTTCGATACGGCAGATCAGCGTCGGGATGGCACGCCGTGTCAGCGCCAGCACCGGATCGGTCAGCCTTCTCGCGAGCCAGGCTCCCGGCCCCTGTGCGCCCTCGATCGTCAGCGTTTCGCGCAATGCCTCTACCTCAAGATGACGCCAGGCAAACCCCGCCTCCACCAGCAGGGAGTCGAGTTGCGGCACGGTCAGCGGCTCGCAGTCGTAGTGCTCGCCGCGCCGCATCAGGCGCAGATAGGGCGTGCGCAGCGGCCGCGGCAGCCAGCTGAGTAAGGCCAGCCGGTAATGCGGCTCGACGAGCATCCAGCGATTGGGCACGGCGAGGTAACCGACCGCACCCGGCGCCATCACACGGCGGATTTCGCGCAGGTGCGCCGGGCGTTCGCCGACGTGCTCGATGACATGAT
>NZ_JBYCKI010000143.1:0-6067 GCF_057473305.1 Thiomonas sp. TH-17 | reverse complement strand
GCGGTGGGCAGCTTTCTGAATGTGGTCATTTACCGTCTGCCGGTGATGATGGAGCGGCAGTGGCAGGCGGACGCCCACGCCACGCTTCATCCGGACGTTCAAACCCAGCCGGCCGAACGATTCGATCTCATCGCGCCGCGTTCGCGCTGTCCGTCCTGCGGTCATCAGATCCAGTGGTGGGAGAACATTCCGGTACTCAGCTATCTGTTCCTCCGCGGGCGCTGCTCAAGTTGTCACACGACGATTTCGCCGCGCTATCCGCTGGTCGAACTGATCACGGCGCTGCTGACCGCGGCGGTGGTCGTGCGCTGGGGCGCGAGCGGGGACAGCCTGGCCTACATCGTCCTGCTTTGGGCGCTCATCACCCTGGCCTTGATCGATTTCGACACCACGCTGCTGCCCGACAGCATCACCCTGCCTCTGTTGTGGCTCGGCTTGCTGTGGCACGCCTGGCTGCACCCGGAGCTGCTTTCCAGCGCGGTGTGGGGTGCGGTTATCGGCTACCTCGCGCTCTGGACGGTCTACCAAGGCTTCAAGCTGTTGACCGGCAAGGAGGGCATGGGGTTTGGCGACTTCAAGCTGCTGGCTGCTCTCGGCGCCTGGTTTGGCGTCGCCGCGCTGCTGCCCATCATTCTGCTGTCCAGCATCTGCGGCGCGGTGATCGGCATCACCTTGCAGTTGCTCAAACTGACGGAGCGCGGACGCCCGATTCCTTTCGGGCCGTTTCTTGCCGCCGCCGGCATTTTGTTGCTGCTGATCGGGCCGAACACCCTGGTGGCACTGCTGCTCCCCAGCTCCGGGGCATGAGCGCTCCGCACGGCCGCTCCGAAGGAGCGCTCAACTCCCTGGGGGAGTCGAGCGTAGCGAGGAGGGTAGTACAGTGAACCGGGCACCCCGCCTGCGCATTGGCCTGACGGGCGGCATCGGCTCGGGGAAGTCGGCAGCGGCCGATCGGTTTGCCGCGCTCGGGGCCGCCATAGTCGATGCCGACGTACTGGCCCACCAGCTCACCGCCACCGGGGGCGCTGCCATGCCAGCGCTTATCGAGGCCTTCGGCGAGAAAATCTGTGATGCCAGCGGCGCGCTCGACCGCGCCGCCATGCGCCAACGGGTGTTTGGCGACCCACAAGCTCGCGCGCAGCTCGAATCCATCCTGCATCCTCGCATCGGCGCGGCCATGCGCAAGGCTTCCTTCAAACGGGAAGGCGCTTACCTCGTTTTCGTCGTGCCCCTGCTGGTCGAAAATCTGGCGCGCTGGCGGCCGCAGATCGACCGTCTGTGTGTGGTCGATTGTCCCGCCGAGATGCAGATCGCGCGGGTGCAAGCGCGCTCGGGTCTGGATGTTGCCACGATCAACGCCATTCTTGCGGCACAGGCCACGCGCGCGCAGCGTCTGGCAGTGGCCGATGAGGTGATCGACAACAGCGGCGATCTGCAGAGCCTGACCGGTCAGGTCGACTTGCTGCATGCGCAGTATTTGCGACTTGTGCACAAAAATTGAGTTCGGTCGCGGCTTGCAGGACAATGCGGGCAGCCGCCACATCTCCCGCTGACGACAAAACCAATATCAACCGCGCAGGGCCTGAGCCCTTGCGGCACCCAACTGGATCGGTCCGTGATTCTGTACGAATACCCCCTGCACGAACGCGTGCGCACCCTGCTCAGGCTGGAACATCTGTTCCGCCGGGTCGATGTGCTGCAGCAAAGCGCCCTGCCGGAGCATCACCATTTCGCGCTGATCACCCTGTTCGAGATCATGGACGTCGCAAGCCGCCAGGATCTCAAGTCTGAAATCCTCAAAGAACTCGAACGCCAGCGGCAGACCTTCATCGGCTATCGCGGCAACCCTGCGGTAGCCGAATCAGTGCTTGATACCGTACTCGGCGAACTCGATCAGGCCTACCAGGCGCTCGGTCAGCAGCAGGGCCGCGCGGGCCAGGGCCTGCAGGACAACGAATGGCTCATGGCGATCCGCAGCCGGGCGGGCATTCCCGGCGGCACCTGCGAGTTTGACCTGCCCGCCTATTACGCCTGGCAGCATTTGCCGCAGCAACAGCGCCAGAGCAATCTGGCGCAATGGCTGCAAGCCTTCGCTCCGCTGGCCATCAGCATCGAACTGCTGCTGCGTCTGCTGCGCGACGCCGGTAGTACGCGCAAGATCCAGGCCGTCAACGGCGCCTACCAGCAACAACTCGCGGGCAAGACGTATCAACTGCTGCGACTTCGCATCGACGGCGCTCTGGGCCTGATCCCGGAAATCACCGGCCACCGGCTCATGGTGTCGGTGCGCTTCATGCAACCCGACGCCGATTGGCGCATAACACCCAGTACGGATGAAGTGCCTTTCGACATGACCCTTTGTCCTTGACCGTCCTTGATTGTCCTTGAAACTTGCCATGGACTCAGACTCTTCTCCCACCTCACGGCCCAAAGTGCGATGCCCGCAATGCGGCACACTCACCGTTTACAGCCTGAGCAATCCCTGGCGCCCGTTTTGCAGCGAGCGCTGCAAGTCGATTGATTTCGGCGCCTGGGCCAGCGAGAGCTATCGCGTGCAGGCCAAGCCCGACGCCGCTGATATAGACGCGCTGGAACAAGAACTCGAACGCAGCAACCCGCAGAACCGGGGCCAGCCCCACTGAGCGCGCTACTGAGCGCCCAACGGGGCACACACTGAGCCGTGCGCCGCGCTCAGCCCCGCTCCTGCTCCAGCCACTCCAACACCGGCAAGGCGCCGGGCAGCACCGGGCTGAGCGTGACCGGCAGTGTCTGCCACGATAGTTGCTGGCCCTCGCGGCCCTGAGGTTCGCCGTCCCACGCGGTGATGCGGCAGAACTGCAGATCGACCAGGGCATGGGGATAGTCCACGCGCAGGCTGCGCCAGAACTGGGCCTCACGCACGCGCACCCCAAGTTCTTCTTCAAACTCCCGCACCAGCGCGTCCGGCAAAGACTCGCCGACTTCCAGCTTGCCTCCTGGAAACTCCCAGTAACCCGCATAGGGCTTGCCCTCGGGGCGCGAAGCCATGAGAAAGGCGCCGTCTGCGCGCACCATCAGCCCGACCGCCACCGCAACGGGCGTGCGCTGAGACGGGGGCGGATTCACTTCCCGCCGCGCCCTGCCCAATCGCGGGCGAACTGCCAGGCCACGCGGCCAGACCGGGAGCCGCGCTCCAGCGCCCAGACCAGCGACTCCTGCAAGGCTTTGTCCAACTGCTTGTCGGCCACGCCGAACGCGCGCAACCAATGCTCGGTGATGCGCAGATAGTCGTCTTGGCTGTAGGGATAGAAACTCACCCAGAGCCCGAAGCGCTCGGACAGAGAAATTTTTTCCTCCACCACCTCGCCGGGGTGGATCTCGCCATTCTCGAGATGCTTGTAGCTCAGGTTCTCCTGCAGATACTCGGGCATGAGATGCCGCCGGTTGGAGGTGGCGTAGATCAGCACGTTGTCCGCCGTGGCGCTGACCGAGCCGTCGAGCACCGACTTGAGCGCCTTGTAGCCCGGCTCGCCTTCCTCGAACGACAGATCGTCGCTGAACACGATGAAACGCTCGGGACGATCAGCGAGCAGGTCGGTGAGTTCGGGCAGATCGACCAGATCGGCCTTGTCCACCTCGATGAGACGCAACCCTTGGCGCGCGAACTTGTTGAGACTGGCCTTGACCAGGGAAGATTTTCCCGTGCCGCGCGAGCCGGTGATGAGCACGTTGTTGGCCGGTTTGCCCTGCACGAACTGGCGGGTATTGCGCTCGACCTTGCGGCGTTGATCTTCGATGCCGATCAGATCGTCGTAAGTGATGGGCGAGAGATTGTGCACTGGCGCCAGCTGCTTGCGCCCGCCCTTGCTGATCCAGCGGAAGGCGACCGACGCCGCCCAGTCGGGCTCGGACAATGGTGCGGGCAGCAGCGTTTCCAGCCGATCGAGCAGGCCGTTGGCGCGTTGAAACAGCGCGGCAAGCTGACCGCTCAGATCAATGGACATGGGTGCATCGGCAAGAGGAGCATCCACTTCAACGCGGGCTTGAGTGCGGGCCGTCTTGCGGCGGGTTCCGGGCAGGGTCGGCATGGGTTTCAGGAGCGGTAATCGGCATTGATGGATACGTAGTCGTGCGACAGATCGCAGGTCCACACCGTCGTCGCCGCCGCGCCTCGGCCCAGCACGATGCACACGGTGATCTCGGCCTGTTTCATCACGCGCTGGCCCTCTTCCTCGCGGTAAGCGGGATGGCGGCCGCCGCGCGTGGCGACATGCACGTCGTCGAGGTAGAGATCGACGCCCTCCACGTCGAGATCGGTCACCCCGGCGTAGCCCACTGCCGCCAGAATGCGGCCCAGATTCGGGTCGCTGGCGAAGAAAGCGGTTTTCACCAAAGGCGAATGCGCCACGGCATAAGCCACCCAGCGCGCCTCGTCGCGGTTGCGTGCGCCTTCAACCCGCACACTGATGAACTTGGTGGCGCCTTCGCCGTCGCGCACGATGGCCTGGGCGAGTTGCTGCGCCAGCGCAGTGAGCGCGGCCTGCAAGGCCTGCGCCTGCGGGCTGTCAGCACGGGTGATCGCAGGCAGCACCGTCTTGCCCGTGGCGACGACGACGAGGGAATCGTTGGTCGAGGTGTCGCCATCGATGGTGATGCTGTTGAACGATTCGTCCGCTGCGGCGCGGGTGAGCTGCTGCAGCACTTCGGGCGCGACCGCGCAATCCGTGGCGATGAAGCCGAGCATCGTCGCCATATTCGGGCGGATCATGCCCGCGCCTTTGCTGACGCCGCTCAGCGTCACGGTGACGCCATCGATCACCACCTGCGTGCTGGCTGCCTTGGGCAAGGTGTCGGTGGTCATGATGGCGGCAGCGGCATCGAGCCAGCCTTCACTGCGCGCTGCGGCAATTGCGGCGGGCAAGCCGCCGAGCAGGCGCTGCATGGGCAGCGGCTCCAGAATCACGCCGGTGGAAAACGGCAGCACCTGCTCGGGCTGCACGTCGAGCAGGCCAGCCAGTTCCACGCAGGTCTGCCGCGCGTCGGCCAGACCCAGAGCACCGGTTCCGGCATTGGCGCAGCCGGTGTTGATGACCAGAGCGCGCACGTCCTGCCCACCCGTGATTCGCAGATGCTCGCGGCACACCTGCACCGGCGCGGCGCAAAACCGGTTCTGCGTGAACACCCCCGCCACGCTGGCGCCGGGTGCGATCTGAATCACGGTGACATCCTTGCGCCCCGGCTTGCGGATCTGCGCCTCGGCAACGCCCAGCAAAACGCCTTCAACGGCGTGCAGGCGACTTGGTTCAGGGACTTGAAGATTCACCGCCATGACAAACTCTCCACCATGTGACGCCATTCAGAATGCCCCACGGAGCCTGCGGCCCCGCGACCAGACTTCAACTCAGCTTGCCGTGGCAATGCTTGTACTTCTTGCCGCTGCCGCAAGGGCAAGGATCGTTGCGGCCGACCTTGGGGTAAGGGTTCTCCGGCAGCGATGTCGCGGCGGCGCCACCTGCGACGGCCATGCCGGCCAGCGCCGCCTCGGTGCTGTCGAGCACGGAAATGCCCGAAGCCGCATCGGCATGCTGGAAGTTGATGTGGATGCGCTGCGCCTGCTGCTCCATGCTCTCGGCGGCTTGTTCGGCCTGCTCCGGGCTTTGCACCTGCACGGTCATCAACACGCGGGTGACTTCGGACTTCACCGAATCGAGCATCATGCCAAACAGCTCGAACGCCTCGCGCTTGTATTCCTGCTTGGGCTGCTTTTGCGCATAGCCGCGCAGGTGGATGCCCTGGCGAAGATGATCGAGTGACGACAGATGCTCGCGCCATTGCTGGTCGAGGGTCTGCAGCAGCACCACGCGCTCGAACTGGGCGAAGTTGTCGCGTCCGACCAGATCGACCTTGGCGGAGTAAACGGTATCGGCGGCTTCGAGCACGCGCTCGAGCACGTCCTCATCCGTCATGTTCTCGTCAGACTCCAGCCACTCTTTGAGCGGCAGCTCGATCTGCCATTCATCGCGCAGCACTTTTTCGAGGCCGGGAATGTCCCACTGCTCTTCCATGCTCTGCTCGGGCACATAGGCGC
>NZ_JBYCKI010000142.1:0-4646 GCF_057473305.1 Thiomonas sp. TH-17 | reverse complement strand
ATGTTTCGCGAGATGTTTCGCAGCGCCGCAGCCGTTACTTTTTCAAACGGCATTGCGCCGCAAATGCGCCTAAAACCCACACATCAAAAAAACTATGAGGAGCACAACATGGCAAGCGTTCACATCGACACCCCCCCGGCGGCTGGCACGCCGGGGCGCAACATCCGCAAGGCTGCTGGCATCTGGAGCCTGCTGTTCGCCAGCCTGACGGCCATCATCGGCTCGGGCTGGCTGTTCGCCCCGCTCACGGCGGCCACGCAGGCCGGGCCGTCCAGCATTTTTTCCTGGGTCATTGGCGGCGCGGCCATTCTGGTGCTGGCCTTCGTCAATGCGGAACTCACCAGTTCGTTTCCGGGCATGGGCGCGGTCATCACCTTTCCTAAACTCAGCCACGGCCATCTGGCTGCGGCGGTGGTGAGCTGGGTGGTGTTTCTCGGCTACGTCACCGTCGCTCCGGCCGAGGTGCTGGCGGTGGTGACTTACGCCAACAACTATCTGCCGGGCATGGTCGATGCGAAAACCTCGCTGCTCACCGATACGGGCATGGCCGTCAGTATCGCCCTGCTGGGCATATTCATTCTCATCAACGCCTGGGGTGTTCGCGCCCTGCTGCGGCTGGGCAACACGTTGATGATCTGGAAGCTCATCATCCCCGTGCTGGCCATCGTGGCGCTGATGCTCGCCTCGTTCCATGTGGGCAATTTCACCGCCCAGGGCTTCGCGCCGTTTGGCGCCAAAGGCACGATCGCGGCCATCGCCACCTCGGGCATCGTGTTCAGCTATCTGGGCTTTCGCCAGGCCATCGAGCTGTCAGGCGAGGCGACCAACCCGCAGCGTGACGTGCCCATTGCCATCATCGGCTCGGTGCTGATCGCCGGGGCGATTTTCGTCATGCTGGAAGTGGCCCTCATCGGCGCGGTGAATCCGTCCGACATCGCGCAGGGCTGGGCCAAGCTGCACTTCACCGGCGTGTCGGGCCCGTTTGCCGGCCTGGCGGTGATTCTGGGCATGAGCTGGCTGGCCATCCTGCTCTACATCGACGCCGTGGTCTCGCCTGCGGGCACCGGCCTGGTGTATGGCGGAACGACCGCGCGCGTGGTTTACGCCACCGGCCGCGACGGCCTGTCCACGCCCTGGTTCGCCAAGCTCAACAAAAACGGCGCGCCCTCCACCGGGCTGTGGATCACCTGGATCGTGGGCATTCTGTTCTTCCTGCCATTTCCGTCGTGGCAGAAAATCGTGACCTTCATCTCCTCGGCCACCGTGCTGGGATATGGCATCGGCCCCGTGGCGCTCATGACCCTGCGCCGCAGCCTGCCGCTGGGCAGCTATCCGCGTCCCTTCACCTTGAAAGGCGCCAGCCTGTGGGCGCCGCTGGCCTTCATCGTGGCCAACTTCATCATCTACTGGTCGGGCGCCGGCACTGACAACTTTTTGTTCGGCGGCTTGGCCGTCATCTTCGTGCTGTTCGTAATCGGTCAGGCCATCACACACGGCGGCAAACTCGGCCACCTGCAGTGGAAAGGCGCCTGGTGGCTCGCGCCGTATTTCTTCGCCATGTGGCTGGTGACCTACCTCGGCCCCAAGGACCTGATCGGCGGCACGGGATTGCTGACCTTCTATCAGGGCATGGTTGTCGTGGTCATCATCAGCATCGCCATCATGGCCATCGCCGTAGCCAGCGGCCTGCCCGAGCCGGAAGAGGCGCGCGAACTCATGGCGATGACCGGCAGGACGCGAAACTGATCGCTTCCGCAACAGAAAAAAGCCGCCTCGTGCGGCTTTTTTTGTTGTTGGGTTCAGCCCTGCAGTCGGTTGAAGTCGAGCAGTTCGTAGAACGCTCGCTTCTCGGCGTACATCTGCTGGTCGGCGCGGTTGATGGCGGCTTCCAGGCGTTCGCCGGCCATGCAGGTGGCGATGCCCATGGAAAAGCTCAGTCGCGGAGACTGGTGAAACTGGTTGTTCAGGTCGACGAGTTCGAGCAGGCGCTGGCTTAGCGTTTTGGCGGCGCTGGCGTCGGCGTCGGGCAGCAGCAGCACGAATTCATCGCCGCCCACGCGAGCGGCGATCTGCGGTTTGTCCACCAGTTTGGCGAGCACCTCGCCGGCGCGGCGCAGCAGGCCGTCGCCCGCGGCGTGGCCGAGTTCGTCGTTGACGGATTTCAGGCCGTTGAGGTCGAGCATGATGACGCTCACGGGCCAGGCCTCCTTGCGTTCGAGGCGGTTGATTTCATCGACATAGAAGGTGCGGTTGCGCAGGCCGGTGAGCACGTCGTGGTTGCCCAGGAATTCGAGATAGGCCTCGGCCTTCTTGCGTGCGGTGATGTCGGTGAGCGAGACCAGCACCTGTGCCCAGTCATCTTCATGTCCGGGCATGACGGCGAACTGCATGTGGGCGTTGATCGGCTGGCCCTTGAGGCTGTAGTTGATGACTTCGCGCTGCTGGGTGAGCTTGCCGTTCCACAGGTCGATGAGCTGATCGGCGAAATGCACCCGCATGTCGTCGCGGAACACATGCTGCAGGTTGCGCAGCAGATGCGGCTTATCGCTGGCGCCCACCATGCTCAGGGTCTGATGGTTGACGTCGAGCACGCGGATTTCCTGCATGCAGCGGTCGATGAATTCTGGATGCACGCGCAAGAAGGTGGGGAAGTCGCTGATGCCCTGCTCGCGCAGAATAGACAGCAGGCTGCGCACCGCGCTGAAGTCCTCGACCCACAGCGATACGGGCGAGTGCTCGAACAGGCCGCGCGCATATTGCTCGCTGGCATGCAGTTGGCGTTCGGCGCGCAGCCGGTCGGTGAGGTCTTCGACGGAAAACAGCACCCGGCCCCAGCTTTGCTCGTGGCCGGGCAGCACATGGGCGTTGAGCAGGATGTCGAGGCGGCGTCCGCTCAGGGTGTAGTTGACCGTCTGGCTGGTGTAACGCGTGGCGCCCTGCCACAGCTGCACCAGCTCTTCCAGATGTTGGCTGTACATGTCATCGCGAAACACGCGGTCGAGATTGGCGACCAGATGCGCCAGATCGCGGGCCTCGAACAGATCGAGCGTGCGGCGGTTGACCTGCAGCACTTTGATGCGCGCCGAGCACTCGGCCACTCGGGCGGGCTGTTCGTGCAGCCAGGCGCGCAAATCGCTCACTCCCTCGTCACGCCATTGTGTGAACAACTGGTGCAGGGCGCTGAGATCCTCGACCCAGAGCGAAACCGGCGCGAGTTCGAACATATTGGCGAGCTCGTCTTGGTGCAGAGTGGGGGCGGTCATGGGCGGGCGAGGTGCGGGGATATCGAGAGATGCAAATTTTAGGAAGCGTTCTTCGGGCAGGTGCGGGCTGAAACAACAGGAAACTGCGGCTGACGTGAACTTTTTCCGGTTTACCCACGGTAACAGCGCACGCCCGCGCGAACCGATAGGCTAAGTCTTGATGCCCACATGTTTGCTGGGTGAGCAGGAGGAATAGGGATGCAGTACCGACAATTGGGCGCAGACGGGCCGGATGTCTCGGCTCTCGGTCTGGGATGCATGGGGATGTCCGAGTTTTACGGGCAGGGCGACGACGCTGAATCGATCGCCACCCTTCGCCGCGCACTCGATCTCGGCGTGAATTTTCTCGATACGGCCGACATGTACGGCGTAGGACGTAACGAGATGTTAGTCGGCCGCGCTATCAACGGACGTCGTGATGAGGTTTTTCTGGCGACCAAATTCGGCAATATGCGCGGGCCGAATGGCGAATTTCTGGGGGTGAACGGCCGCCCCGACTATGTGCGCCAGAGCTGCGAAGCCAGCCTGAAACGGCTGGGCGTGGACGTGATCGATCTGTATTACCAGCACCGCGTCGATCCCGAGGTGCCGATCGAGGAGACGGTGGGCGCGATGGCCGATCTGGTGCGCGCGGGCAAGGTGCGCTGGCTCGGGCTGTCCGAGGCCGCGCCGGCGACGCTGCGACGCGCGCACGCGGTGCATCCGATTTCCGCGCTGCAGTCGGAGTATTCGCTCTGGTCGCGCGACCCCGAAGGCGTGCTGCTCGACACGGTGCGCGAGCTGGGCATCGCCTTTGTCGCCTACAGCCCGTTGGGTCGGGGCTTTCTCACCTCGCAGATCAAGTCGCTCGACGATTTGCCCGAAGACGACTGGCGCCGTCGCTCACCGCGTTTTCAGCCGGAGACCTTTGCGCGCAATCTTCGTCTGGCCGAAACCGTGCGGCAGATGGCCGAGGCGAAAAACTGCACCCCGGCGCAGTTCGCCCTGGCGTGGCTGCTGGCGCAGGGCGATGATGTCATTGCCATTCCGGGCACCAAGCGGCGGCGATATCTGGAGGAAAACATGGGCGCATTGCGGGTGCGCCTGAGTACGGCGGATCTCATTCGCATCCATCAGGCGGTGCCGCCCGGTGCGGCCAGCGGCGAGCGCTACCCGGAAGCCGGGATGCAGGCGGTTAATCGTTGAATCGTTGAAGCTTGATTCCGATTCTTCGGCGCAACACCCGGAGATTTCCAGAGGGACGGTGTTTGGGAATCTGCCGGACTTGAGGATCGCGGGCTGCAAAAAGGCTGTGCGGCGTCCTGCAGCAGCGGCTTCTTGCCCCATAGCTTCGGCTATGGGGCGGCAAATCCGCCGCCGCAGGCCATCCCCACCCCCTTTTTT
>NZ_JBYCKI010000141.1:0-18391 GCF_057473305.1 Thiomonas sp. TH-17 | reverse complement strand
GCGTAGCCGTCGTCGGCGATGAAGTCGAGCCAGTCGGCGTTGCACACGGGGCGTTGCGCCAGGGCGTAGTCGTCCAGCCAGACGCGGTGGCGCGGGCCTTCGTTGTCGAAGGCGAAGCGTTCGTCGGCATGGCCGATGTCGGTGAGACCGCCGGAAAAACTCACCCAGCGCACCGGCTCCGGGTTCTGCTCAGCGGGCATGGGGCCTGGCGCGGCGCAATACGCGGGGTGCAGCGGGTTTTGCGCAAACAGATGCAGCAGGTCGGTGAGCAGCAGTTCCTGATGCTGCTGCTCGTGGTGCAGTCCGAGGTCGAGCAAAGAGGCTGGGGCGGCCAGGCGCGTCAGACGTTGCAGCGACGCGTCGACATGGGCGCGAAAGGCCAGAATCTGTTCGAGCGGCGGCCGGGTGAGCAGGCCGCGCTGCGGGCGCGGGTGACGCGGCCCGACGGTGTCGTAATACGAGTTGAAGAGGTAGCGGAAGGCCGGATCGAACACGCGGTAACCCGGCAGATGCGGCGTGAGGATGAACTCCTCGAAAAACCAGGTGGTGTGCGCCAGATGCCATTTGGCCGGGCTGGCGTCGGGCATGGACTGCACGGTGCAGTCGGCATCGCTCAGCCCCTGCACCAGCGCGACGCTGCGTTCGCGGGTGTGCAGCACGGCTTGCAAAAGATGGTCATGCGGATGTTCATGCGAGTGGTCATGCGCGTGCAGCGGCAAGGCCAGATCGAGTGTCGGCATGGCAACGCCCTCCAGGGTGAAGCTCAAGAATAGCCGCAGGGGATGAACTTCGCCGATCAGGTGGCTGCGCACAGGTCACTGCGCAGATCACAGCGGACGTTGCGGAGCGGGGCGGATCTCCTGCCGCTGCGTGCCGAGCTGTGGGCTGCCGAGCGTGACCACGTCGCCGGGCTGCAGATAACGCGGGGGTTTGCGGCCCATGCCCACGCCGGGCGGCGTGCCGGTGGCGATGAGATCGCCGGGCAGCAGGGTCATGTAGCGGCTGAGATAGGCGACGAGATAGGCCACGCCGAAAATCATGTCGCGCGTATTGCCGGTCTGCATGCGCTCGCCGTTGACGTCGAGCCAGAGATCGATGTTCTGCGGGTCGGCGATCTCATCGCGGCTGACCAGCCAGGGGCCGATCGGACCGAAGGTGTCGCAGCCCTTGCCCAGCCCCCACTGGCTGCCTTGTTCGAGCTGATAGGCGCGCTCGGACACGTCGTTGACCAGGCAGTAGCCGGCCACGTGTTTGAGCGCATCGGCCTCGCGCACAAAACGCGTCTCCCGTCCGATGACCACGCCGAGTTCGACTTCCCAATCGAGCTTGTGCGCCCCGGGCGGACGCAGCACGGCATCGTTCGGGCCGCTGATGCAGGTCGTCCATTTGTTGAACACGATGGGCGAGGCGGGGATGGCCATGTGCGCCTCGTTGGCATGGTCGCGGTAGTTCAGGCCGATGGCGATGAACTTGCTGATACCCACGAAGGGCACGCCCAGCCGGGGCTTGCCGGTCACCAGCGGCAGGCTTTCAGCGTCGATGCCGCGCAGAGCCTGAGATCGACCGAAGACGCTGGCGTCGATCTCGTCGACGATGCCGCCGAGGCTGCGCAGGCGGCCTTGGGCATCGATCAGGCCGGGCTGTTCCTGGCCGTTGCGGCCGTAGCGGACGAACTTCATGACGGTCTCCTCGTTGTCGGTCTGTGCGGTGGCAGGTCGGTGAATCGTGGGTCGACGAATTAGCGACGCTGATATTGGGTGTTGCCGAACAGGTGCTCGCGTGCGGTGGCATCCATCTCGGGCGGGCGCACGTCGGCCAGCACCTGCACGCCGCGCTGCACCGCGGGTCGCGCGGCGATGGCGTCGAACCAGCGTTTGGCGTGGGCAAACTCGGCCCAGTCTATGCCCTGATTGGCGGCGCTGCGGCACCAGGGAAAGGTGGCGATGTCGGCGAGGGTGTAGTCGTCACCGGCCAGATAAGGCTGCGACGCCAGCCGCCGGTCGAGTACGCCGTAGAGCCGGTGCGCCTCGTTGGTGTAGCGGGCGATGGCGTAGTCGATTTTCTCTGGGGCGTACTGGCGGAAGTGGTGCGCCTGCCCGAGCATGGGACCGATGCTGCCCATCTGCCACATCAGCCATTCCAGCGTGGCGATGCGCGCGCGCGGCCCGGTGCCCAGAAAGCGGCCGGTCTTCTCGGCCAGATAAAGAAGGATGGCGCCCGACTCGAACACGCTGATGGGCTGGCCATCCGGGCCGTCGCTATCGATGATGGCGGGAATCTTGTTGTTCGGGCTGATGGCGAGAAAGTCGGGCGCGAACTGTTCGCCGCGGCCAATGTTCACGCCATGCACCCGGTAGGGCAGGCCGAGTTCTTCGAGCAGGATGTGGATTTTGTGGCCGTTGGGGGTGGCCCAGGAGTAGAGGTCGATCATGGAGGGAGGCGCCGTCTGTGCGGCGAGGTGAACGGTGCGCCTCATTGTGCGACGTTTGCCGCCTTGCTGCAGGCCCCTTGCGGGCAGGCCCTCGTTCAGCGCAGCAGTTCGCCCTGGGCGATCTGGGCGTGGAGCACCTCGATGGGCGGGGTGAGTTGCTGCATCAGCCGCAATTGTGCGGACAGGCCGGCCAGGGGCAGGCTGTCGTCGAGCGCGTCGGCCTCGTGCGCGAGGATGCTCCATTGCACCGCATCCACGGCCAGCGGCAGGGCCAGGCTTTGCAGCATGGCAAGTTCCTGCGGGGGCAGGTGGCTGTCGTTCTGGTCCATCTGCCAGGCGCTGCGCCGCGCCAGCATGCGGGTGGTGTCCAGCCCGGTGCGGGTGCGGGCGATGCGCTGCTGCCAGACCGGGTGATGCACCGCAAGCTGTTCGCCGATGCGCCGGGTTTGCAGCCGCGCGATCAGCAGATCGAGTGCGCGCTCCGCCGCGCCCAGACACCACAGCGCATCGTGCAGGCCGACGATGCGCTGGCGGGCCTGCAGAATCTCCAGGCCCTGTCCCGGCTGGCCCAACACATGATGGATGGGCACGCGCGCGGCATCGAAAGACACTTCGGCCAAGGCCTTCTGCGCCGTGCCCCAGCCCTGCAACTGTCGCCCGAGCTGCACGCCATCGGTCTTGAGCGGCACGAGCAGCACGCTGAACTGGCGATGCAGGGCCGCCTGCGCATCGGTGCGGCACAGCACCAGCAGGCTTGCGGTGCGTGGGTCCAGCAGACCTTGCACCCAGGTTTTTTGGCCGCTCAGGCGCCAGGAATTGCCGTCTTGCATGGCCTGGCACTGCAGCGAATCCGGGTTGTGCAGCTCGGCGTCGGGCTCGGCGGCGGCCCAGGCGCTGCGGGTCTCGGCGCGCAGCAGCGGGTCGAGCCAGGCATCTTTCAGCGCTTCGCTGGCGTAGCTGTCGAGCAGCTGCATGTTTCCAGCGTCGGGCTGGGCGCTGTTGAACACCTCGGCGGCCCAGGGGATGTGGCCCATGGCTTCGACCATCGGCGAGTATTCCCAATGGCTCAGTCCCTGGCTGGCGCGGGGGGAGATGGGCAGAAACAGATTCCACAGTCCCGCCAGTTGGGCCTTCTGGCGAATGGAGGCGAGTTGCGGGGCGACGGCGGCCTGCGGCCCGACCGCGCTCAGGCGCAGGGCGGCGTTGATGGTGCTTTCCTGCGGCAGCACCACGGTGTGCATGAAGCGGTGCAGCCGGGTTTGCAGGGTGCTGACGCGCGGCGACGGCGCGGTCTCGATGGATCTGGGCGGCATGTAGGGGTGCGTTCAGTCGAGTGCGGGCAGGAGCTGGCTGGCCAGATGAACGTGCAGGGCGCTGGCGTAGCCCTGCGCATTGGGCAGGACTTTGCGCGGCCTGCCCGAAGCGGCGGGGATGGCATCGACCAGTTGCAGTGCCGTCTGCAACGCATCGGCGGGCCGACACAGGCGGTTGACCACGCCGAGCTGATGCAGCCGCGCTGCGCCGAGCCCCAGGCCGGGCAGCGCGGCCTCGTTGCAGGCGGGCCGCGGCAGCAGTTGAGCGGCCAGCCATTGCGCGCCGCCCACGTCGCGTTCGGGCAGCAGGGGGTCGATCAGCTGGAGCTGGGCGTTGTCGGCCGCGACGAGCAGATCGCAGGCCAGCGCCAGCGCGGCTCCGGCGCCGCGCGCCTGGCCTTCGATCGCTCCGACCACCAGCGGTTCGCAATCGCGCAGGGCGAGGATGCAATCGTGCAAGGCGTCAAGCGCGCTGGTGTCGTGCAGGCCGCTGCAGAAGTGATGTTCGCTTCCGGTGAGCACCACGGCGCGGATCTCGCCATCGCGCTGCGCCGTGGTGAGCGCCTCCAGCGCGGCCGAGCAGAGCGCGGCGCTCAGGGCGTTGCGGCTTTCGGGGTGGTGCAGGCGCAGCACGAGGCTGTCGCCCTGACGTTCGGCTCGGAGTTCGGCGCTCATGCAGTGTGGGTGGGGGTCGGCGAGTGTGCTGGCATCATATTCAGCTCGCCGTATGCGCCCGGGGTCTGTGGGGTGTTTCCCACAGAAAATCAGGCGATTGTTAATTTTTTCACACGCTTTTCATCTGGACTTTGCCGGTGCCGATTGGAATGAAAGGTGCGTGATACATTGCTTTCCGATCATTCGACACATTTTGATGTCGACCCTTATTTGCGCTGCAATGCTCTCAGTTTTTCGCCGTTTCGCCGCTTTCTTAACGACTTGCAATGGCCTGCTCTCCTGGTTGCGGCCCTGGATGGTTGCGGTCGGGCTCGCGGCGCAGTTCGTGACTCCAGCGCAGGCGCTGATGATCGGTGCGCCGCAAACGCGCGCCGAACTCGGCCGGGCGCTTCAGATGTCGATTCCCGTGCACCTCGATGCGCAGGAGTCCTTGCCGCTTTCGTGCGTGCAGGCCCAGGCGCAGTCGGGCGAGTTTGGCGGCGGGGTGGGGGCCCTGGCGATCACTTCGAAGCCGTCGGCTGACGGTCTGACCTTGTTACTGCGCAGCCAGCAAGCGCTGCGCGAACCGATTCTGATCGTACGTCTGCACCTGGCCTGCCAGTACCAACGCACCCAGGTCTATACCTTGCTGGTCGATCCACCGGCGCCCGAGTTGCCGATGGTCGCGGGCAGCGCGGTTGGCATTCGTTCTGCGGGGCAGTCGCCGTCCAGCGAGGTCTCGGCTTCAGCGCAAATGCCGGGGTCACGTCAGTCGCCGTCTGAGGCGCCCGTCGTGAAAAAGGCCGCGCCGAAAACTGAACGCCCTAAGGCTCCCGTGTCAGCGCGGCAAGAGCTTGCGCGTCACGAAGGGCATAAACCCGCCAAAGCACAGGTGGAGCGGCGCGGCGCCAAGGTCATCAAGGCGCCGCCCGCGCCGGTTCATGCAGGCAACCGGCTCGAACTCGATGATTTCAACGCGGCCGATTTCGCCGCCGTGCCGCAACTGCGTCTGGCGACCGCGCTGCCCGCGGCCGTGCCCGCGCTCAGCGCCGAGCAGCGCAGCCAGCTCAATCAACTGCGCCAGCTCATCATGGACGCGACGGCCGCCCCGGGCGAGGCCCAGCCGACCCTGCAGCAGATCAACGCTCTGCAGGACCGGGCGAATGTGCTGCAGCGGCAGTTCGAGCAAGCCTCACAGCAGTTGCAGCAGTCGCAAGCCGAATTGGGGCAGATGCGCTCGCAGCGCTATTCCGCCAGTCTGGTGTACGCCCTGGTCGCGGCGCTGATCGCGCTCGCGCTGCTGAGTTTCTGGCTGTGGCGGCGCGGAGCCGATCCGGGTCTGTCGCGCAGCCCCTTCGAGTCAGCTTCCGTGGGCCACCGGGTTGCGGCGGAACCCGAGCGGGCCGCTTCTGCCCAGGCGCCCACCGTGGCCATGACCTCGATGTCGGTGCAGGCCAGCACCATCGCGCCAGCCGTGCTGCCTTTTGGTCTGGCCCCGCTGGTGGACGGTCGACCTTTGCAGCCCGAAATCGACGCGCCCTATCTCGAATCCGCCAAAGCGGGTCAATGGGGAGACTCCGGAATCGACTGGGATTCGCGCTTCATGCAGCCCATGAGTCAGGACAAGCAGGTGCATGTCGATGAGCTGATGGATGCCGGGCACCTGGCCGAATACTTCATCGAAACCGGCGACGAAGACCGCGCCATGGCCCTGCTCGAAGAATCGCTGGACGACAGTGCCAGCGACAGCTTTGCGCTGCCCTATCTGCTGCTGTTCGATCTGTACCGCAAGCATGGGCGCAAGGCCGAATTCGATGCGCTCTACAGCCGCTTTCAGCGTCGTTTCAATGTGACTGTGCCGCCTTGGGAGGCGGATGCCGATGCTTTGCGGCAATCGCAGGGCCGCGGTCTGATGGATTACGACCGTGCCATGAAGCTCATCACCATGACCTGGGGCGAGCCGCAGATCGTGAACGTGCTCGAGCGCATGTTGCTCGACGATCCGCATCAGCACCGCATGGGTTTCGAGCTGGCGGCCTACCGCGATCTGCTGATGCTGTACGCGGTTGCGCGTGACCGCTTTCCTGAGGGCATGCCCGCCACCGAGGTGGAGCATGTGGAACTGACGACGCTATCTGAGCCGCCGCATCTCGATCTGGACTTCGAGTTGCCGTTGGAGCCGCAGACTTCAAAGGCTGAGCCTGCCGAACCCGACTCGTCGGAATTCAAGCTACTTCCCCGCGAGGGCGGTGAGCCGAAAGACACCTGATAGAGCCCCCATACCTGCCGCGCTTGCGTCAGGCCCCCGAGGGGGAGCGTCTTCGCGTTGCCGAATCGGCTTATTTCGGATCGCTTCCGCCCAGCAGGGCGGCTATTCTGCGCCGCGGGCGGATGTTCGAAGACGTCGAGCGCGCGCCGCTTCCGGGTGAAGCCGATGCGGCCTCCCAAACGGGCTGGGCATTCGGGTCGGCCTCATAGGGTTTGTCGAACCAGGGGTCCTGCCGCGAAGATCGTGAGGCGCGCGCGGTCACCGGCACCGAGGCGCCGGTTTCGCCCGGCAGTGCACGAGGCGCACGCGCGCTGCGGTGTTCCCGCGACTCGTCCGCATCGCGGCGCGGCCGAGAAGAGCGCTCAAGCGATACGGTCTGCTTTTCAAACTGGCGCTTGATCAGCTTTTCGATATCGGCCAGAGAGCGCGCGTCGCGCGCTGTCGCCAGCGTGATGGCCAGGCCGGAGGCTCCGGCGCGACCCGTGCGGCCGATGCGGTGCACATAGTCTTCGGCGCTGAACGGCACGTCGTAATTCACCACGCCCGGCAGCTCGGCAATGTCGAGCCCGCGCGCGGCCACGTCGGTGGCCACCAGCGCCTGGATCTCGCCGCGCTTGAAGGCTTCCAGCGTGGTCAGCCGTTCGGCCTGCGATTTGTCGCCGTGCATGGCCGCGGCCTTGATGCCGTCGCGCTCCAGCGCACGCGTCAAGCGGCCCGCGCCGAGCCGGCTGTTGACGAACACGATGACCTGCGGCAGCGGGTTGTCGCGCAGCAGTTGCACCAGGGTGGCGCGCTTGTCGTCTTCTTCCACCTGATAGACGCGCTGCTCCACATTGGTCGCGGTGGCGTTGGGGCGGGCGACTTCGACGAGCAGCGGGTTTTGCAGATAACTCTGCGCCAAACGCTTGATTTCCGGAGAGAACGTGGCCGAGAACAGCAGGGTGGTGCGCTGCTTGGGCAGGAAGCCGAGGATGCGCTGCAGGTCGGGCAGGAAGCCGATGTCGAGCATGCGGTCGGCCTCGTCGAGCACCACGAATTGCACCTGGCCCAGGTTGACGGTCTTGGCTTCGAGGTGATCGAGCAGTCGCCCGGGAGTGGCCACCAGCAGATCGACGCCGGTACGCAATTCGGCCTTCTGCGGATTCATGTCCATGCCGCCGAAGACGCAGGCACAACGCAGCGGCGTGTGCTTGGCATAGGCCTTGAGATTGGTGTAGACCTGATCGGCCAGCTCGCGCGTGGGCGCCAGCATCAGTGCGCGCACGGGATGGCGGGCAGGGGACACGCTGGTCGAGGCCAGCGGCAGGAGTTGCTGCAGGATGGGCAGGGAGAACGCGGCTGTCTTGCCCGTGCCCGTCTGCGCGGCGCCCATGATGTCGCGTCCGTCGAGCAGCAGGGGAATGGCCTTGGCCTGGATGGGCGTGAGCTTTTCGTAGCCCATATCGCTGACGGCGCGGAGAATGCGCGCGTCCAGCGCCAGCTCGGAAAAGCGTTCAGGCTGAGGAGTGTCTTCGGTCGGGGTTGTCGTGGTGTTCATCCGTGCGGTGTGTGATGGCGGCGATGGAAAATTGAGCTGCCGGACATCAGTTGAAACCGGCTCGGGCGTTGACGGTGTCAACGGGCGGGCACCCTGGCCCACGCAGAGTTCCGCCTGGGGATTTGCAGGACAAAGCCTGCCGCAGCGGATTTACTCTTTCGTATTCTAGGCGAGCAAGAGGGTGGCGGTTGCGAGGCGCCGGCACAGTGGAGAATTGCACTCTGCGTTTTGCAAATTCAGATTCCGTCCCCATTTCATCAGAGATTTCATTTTCCGCACAGGAACGCACGATGGACTACAAGGATTACTACAAAGTCATGGGCGTGGAGCGCAGCGCGACGCAAGACGAAATCAAGCGTGCCTACCGCAAGCTCGCCCGCAAATTCCACCCGGACGTCAGCAAGGAAGCCGGGGCCGAGGCCAGGTTCAAGGAACTGGGCGAGGCCTACGAGGTGCTCAAAGACCCGGAAAAGCGCGCGGCCTACGATCAGCTTGGCAGCAACTGGCGCGCCGGTCAAGACTTTCAGCCTCCGCCAGACTGGGGCGCGGGCTTCGAGCAGCACGGCGGCATGCCGGGCAGCGAGGCCGATTTCAGCGACTTTTTCGAGACCCTGTTCGCGCGCAGCGCAGGCGGCGCGCGACGCGCGGGGGCGGGCCAGGGCGGGCCGGGAGCCCAGGGCATGCACCTGCGTGGGCAGGATCACCATGCGCAAATCCTCATCGATCTGGAAGACGCCTACCGGGGCGCGACCCGAACGCTCAACCTTCGCATGCCCGAAGTCGATGCGCAGGGTCATGTGGTGACGCGCGAACGCACGCTGCAGGTGCAGATTCCCAAAGGGGTGCGCGCCGGCCAGCACATCCGTCTGGCGGGGCAGGGCGCGCCGGGTCTGGGTGAGGGTGGCGCGGGCGATCTTTATCTGGAAATCGGCTTCAATCCCCACGGGCTCTACCGCGTGGAGGGGCGCGATGTGTTCATCGACCTGCCGCTGGCGCCGTGGGAAGCGGCGCTGGGCGCTGAAGTCAATGTGCCCACGCCGGACGGCAAGGTCGCGCTCAAGATTCCACCGGCCACCGGCGGCGGGCGGCGCTTGCGGCTCAAGGGTCGGGGCATCCCCGGGGCCACGCCGGGTGATCTGTATGTGGTCGCGCAAGTGGCGCTGCCCCCGGCGGATACCGAGGCGGCACGCTCGGCTTACCGCCGTCAGCAGGAAGATTTCTCCGCGTTCAACCCGCGCGCCGCGCTGTATCAAGGAGCCCAATCATGAGCGCCCCCTCGAATGCGAATGCCGCGCCCTTGGTCGGTGTGGTGCTGGAAGAGCAGATCGACATTTCGGTCGATCAGGTCTGCACTCTCTGCAGGGTGGAGCGCACGCAGATCGTGCATCTGGTTGAAGAGGGCGTGATCGACCCGATGCAGCCCGCAAGCGCCGTGGCGCAATGGCGCTTCAGCGGCGAGGCGCTGGCTCGGGCCCGCCGCGCGGTACGGCTGCAGCGCGAGCTGGAACTCAATCCCGCCGCCGCTGCGCTGGTGCTCGATTTGCTGGACGAAGTCGCTGCCTTGCGCGAGGCGCTGCGCCGCTGATGGCGCGGCAAGCCCGTTTTTGCCGCCCCGGAAGGGCGCATCTGGTGCGATTGCAGGCGGCGCCCGGCGCTTCGCCTCTGGCGACGTCAGCCCAGCGCGATCAGTTTGGGTTGTGGATGGCGCAGGGGCTGAGTCTGGCTTCGGTGCGGCTGCACGGCTATGCCGTATTACCCGAAGCGGTGCTGCTGCTGCTCACGCCGCAGACCGCCGCCGACCTTTCGCGCTATGTCCAGAGCCTGGCGCGGCGCGCGAGCCGCGCGCGGGCCCCGGCCCCGGCAGACTCGGCCGGGGCGTCGCCGCCCATTCAGCGCACCTCGGCCTGGATTGGACGGTTTCAGAGCGCGCTGGTGCAACCGGGTGATTGGGAGCTGGCCGCGATGGTGTGGATCGACCGCGCGGCAGACCACACCGACTTGGCCGCCGCCGCTGCCTGGCCCTGGAGCAGCCTGGCGCCCCATTGCGGCGAGACGCCATCAGCAGTCGCACGGGCTGCGGCCCTTTCGGCGCCCGATGCTTACTGGCAACTGGGCAACACGCCCTTTGCCCGCGAGGCGGCCTATCGCGAGCGGCTGGCGCACGGCATCGCCCCGTCGCAAAGGCAGGCGCTGGAGGCTGCGCTGCGCAGCGGCCTCGCTGTGGGCGATACGGCGTTTCTGACGGAGTTGGAGTCTGAAAGCGGGCGACGGCTGGCTCCTGCCCGTCGGGGGCGACCGCGCATGAAAGTTGCTTGAGACGGAGACCGAACAGTCAGGCCGTCTGATCGAAAATAATCCGTCCCTATTTAATTTTTCTGATTTCCTGATCTCATATTTAATGGGGACGGATTGAAGAATTTTTGTTGCGCTGCTTGCTGCGATGCAGTAAATTCGCACACTCTTGTTGACTCACTGCGGAGCCTGCCATGTCCACGCCCCTCAATTCCGCCTCCAGCGCCGAAATCGCTGCCCTGTCCCGCGACGGGCTGTATTGCCCGCAAAACGAGCACGACGCCTGCGGCGTGGGTTTCGTGGCGCACATCAAAGGGGTGAAGTCGCACGACATCGTGCAAAACGGCCTGCTCATCCTCAAGAACCTCGACCATCGCGGCGCGGTGGGGGCCGACAAGCTCATGGGCGACGGCGCGGGCATTCTGCTGCAAATACCTGATGCCTTTTTCCGCGAAGAGATGGCGGCGCAGGGCGTGGAGCTGCCACCGCCGGGCGAATATGGCGTGGGCATGATCTTCCTGCCGCGCGAGGAAGCGTCGCGCCTGGCGTGCGAACAGGAGATCGAGCGCGCCGTCCGTGCCGAGGGCCAGGAGCTTCTCGGCTGGCGCGACGTGGCCGTCGACGCTGACATGCCGATGTCGCCCACGGTGCGGGCCAAGGAGCCGGTGATTCGCCAGGTGTTCATCGGCCGCGGCCCCGACGTGATGGTGACTGACGCGCTGGAGCGCAAGCTGTTCGTCATTCGCAAGACCGCCAGCCACGCGATTCAGAAGCTCGATCTGCGCCATGGCAAGGAGTATTTCGTGCCGTCCATGTCGGCGCGCACCATTGTTTACAAGGGCCTGCTGCTGGCCGATCAGGTGGGCGAGTATTACAAAGACCTCAAAGACCCGCGCGTGGTGTCGGCGCTGGCGCTGGTGCACCAGCGGTTTTCCACCAACACCTTCCCCGAATGGCCGCTGGCGCACCCCTACCGGCTGGTGGCGCACAACGGCGAGATCAACACGGTCAAGGGCAACTACAACTGGATGCGGGCGCGCGAGGGCGCCGTGTCTTCGCCGGTGCTCGGCGCCGATCTGCAAAAGCTCTGGCCGCTGATCTACCCCGGCCAGAGCGACACCGCGAGCTTCGACAACTGTCTGGAACTGCTGCTGATGGCGGGCTACCCGCTGTCGCACGCCATGATGATGATGATTCCCGAAGCGTGGGAGCAACACGCGCTGATGGACCCGCGCCGTCGCGCCTTCTACGAGTATCACGCCGCGATGATGGAGCCGTGGGACGGCCCCGCCGCGATCGCTTTCACCGATGGTCGCCAGATCGGCGCCACGCTCGACCGCAACGGCCTGCGACCTGCGCGCTACATCGTGACCGACGATGATCTGGTCATCATGGCGTCCGAATCGGGTGTGCTGCCCATTTCCGAGAGCCACATCGTCAAGAAGTGGCGCCTGCAGCCGGGCAAGATGTTCCTCATCGACATGGAGGCCGGCCGCATCATCGACGATAAGGAAATCAAAAGCCAGCTCGCCAGTGCGCGTCCCTACGGTCAGTGGATCGAGAACCTGCGCATCCGCATCGACGACCTCGATCACCTGGGTCGCGCCGAGCCTTCGCCCATTCCCCTGCTCGACCGCCAGCAGGCGTTCGGCTACACGCAGGAAGATCTCAAGTTCCTGATGGCGCCGATGGCCGAAAAGGGCGATGAGGCCGTGGGTTCGATGGGCAACGACGCCGCGCTGGCGGTGCTGTCCAGCCGCGCCAAGCCGCTCTACAACTACTTCAAGCAGTTGTTCGCGCAGGTGACCAACCCGCCGATCGACTCGATCCGCGAGAACATGGTGATGTCGCTGGTGTCTTTCATCGGCCCGCGGCCCAATCTGCTCGACATCAATCAGGTCAATCCGCCCATGCGCCTTGAAGTCAGCCAGCCGGTGCTCGACTACGACGACATGGCGCGACTGCGCTCCATCGGCCAGCACACCGGCGGCAAGTTCCGCAGCTTCGAGCTCGACATCTGCTATCCGGTGGCCTGGGGGCATGAAGGCATCGAGGCGCGCATTGCGTCTATCTGCGCCGAAGCGGTGGATGCGCTCAAGAGCGGCCACAACATTCTCATCATCACCGACCGCCACTTGAGCGCCGGGCGCGTGGCCATTCCGGCGCTGCTCGCCATGAGCGCGGTGCATCAGCACCTCACCGCCCACGGCCTGCGCACGCAGACCGGGCTGGTGGTGGAAACCGGCAGCGCGCGCGAAACGCATCATTTCGCCGTGCTCGCAGGCTATGGCGCCGAGGCGGTGCACCCGTATCTGGCGCTCGACACCATTGCGGCAATGGCCAAAGACCTGCCGGGCGATCTCAGTGCGGAAAAGGCCATCACCAACTACGTCAAGGCCATCGGCAAGGGCATGCAGAAGGTGATGTCCAAAATGGGCATCTCCACCTATATGAGCTACTGCGGCGCGCAGATCTTCGAAGCAGTGGGCCTGTCGCGCGCGCTGGTGGACAAATACTTCACCGGCACTTCCACGCAGGTCGAAGGCATTGGCGTGTTCGAAGTGGGCGAAGAAGCGCTGCGCCTGCACCGCGACGCCTTCGGCGATTCGCCCGTGCTTGCCAATATGCTCGATGCAGGCGGCGACTACGCTTGGCGCACCCGCGGCGAAGACCATATGTGGACGCCCGACGCCATCGCCAAGCTGCAGCATTCCACCCGCGCCGGCAACTACAACACCTACAAGGAATACGCGCAGATCATCAACGACCAGTCGCGCCGCATGCTCACCCTGCGCGGCCTGTTCGAGTTCAAGATCGACCCCAGCAAGGCGATTGCCATCGATGAGGTGGAACCGGCCGCAGAGATCGTCAAGCGCTTTGCCACCGGCGCCATGTCGCTGGGCTCCATTTCCACGGAAGCGCACTCGACCCTGGCGGTGGCGATGAACCGCATCGGCGGCAAGAGCAATACCGGCGAGGGCGGCGAAGACCCGCTGCGCTACCGGCCTGAAATGCGCACGGGCTCGGCCGGAATTCAGGACGGCGACACCATCGGCAGCGTGCTCGGCGCCGAGCGCATCGTCAGCGACATTCCGCTGAAAAAAGGCGATTCGCTGCGCTCCAAGATTAAGCAGGTCGCCTCGGGCCGCTTCGGCGTCACGGCCGAATATCTGGCCTCTGCCGACCAGATCCAGATCAAGATGGCGCAGGGTGCCAAGCCCGGCGAGGGCGGGCAGTTGCCCGGCGGCAAGGTGTCCGATTACATCGGCATGCTGCGCTACTCGGTGCCGGGCGTGGGCCTTATCTCGCCGCCGCCTCACCACGACATCTATTCCATCGAAGATCTGGCCCAGCTCATCCACGATCTGAAGAACGCCAATTCCCGCGCGTCCATCAGCGTCAAGCTGGTGGCCGAAAGCGGCGTGGGCACGGTGGCCACCGGCGTGGCCAAGGCCAAGGCCGATCATGTGGTCATCGCCGGACATGACGGCGGTACCGGCGCTTCGCCGCTGTCCTCCATCAAGCATGCCGGGTCCTCGTGGGAAATTGGCCTGGCCGAAACCCAGCAGACCCTGGTGCTCAACCGCTTGCGCAGCCGTATCCGCGTGCAGGTCGACGGCCAGATCAAGACCGGCCGCGACGTGGTCATCGGCGCACTGCTCGGCGCCGACGAATTCGGCTTCGCCACCGCGCCACTGGTGGTCGAGGGCTGCATCATGATGCGCAAATGCCACCTCAACACCTGCCCGGTGGGCGTGGCCACGCAAGACCCGGCGCTGCGCAAGAAGTTTTCCGGCAAGCCCGAGCATGTGGTGAATTTCTTCTTTTTCATCGCCGAGGAAGTGCGCGCCATCATGGCGCAGCTCGGCGTGCGCAAGTTTGACGATCTGGTCGGCCGCGCCGATTTGCTCGACGCGCGCAAGGGCGTTGAGCACTGGAAGGCGCGCGGGCTCGATTTCAGCCGCGTGTTCCATCAGCCCGATGTGCCCGCCGACGTGCCGCGCCGCCAGGTCGAAGAGCAGGATCACGGCCTCGCCAGGGCGCTCGATCATGTGCTGATTGAGCGCGCCCGCCCCGCGCTGGAGCGCGGCGAGAAGGTGCAGTTCATTCAGAACGCGCGCAACGTCAACCGCACCGTGGGCGCCATGCTCTCCGGCGAAGTGGCGCGGCGCTATGGCCACGACGGTCTGCCCGACGACACCATCCACATCCAGATGGAAGGCACGGGCGGCCAGAGCTTCGGCGCTTTCCTCGCCCGGGGCATCACGCTCTACCTCATCGGTGAAGCCAACGACTACACCGGCAAGGGACTGTCGGGCGGCCGCGTGGTGGTGCGCCCCAGCCTCGATTTCCGCGGCGACGCGCCGGGCAACATCATCGTCGGCAATACCGTGCTCTATGGCGCCATCGAAGGCGAGGCTTTCTTCCGCGGCGTGGCGGGCGAGCGCTTCGCCGTGCGCAATTCCGGCGCGACCACCGTGGTCGAAGGCACGGGCGACCACGGCTGCGAATACATGACCGGCGGCACGGTGCTGGTGCTGGGCGAAACCGGCCGCAACTTCGCTGCCGGCATGAGCGGCGGCATCGCCTACGTCTACGACGTGGACGGTCTGTTCGCCAAGCGCTGCAACACCTCCATGGTGGCGCTCGACAAGGTGCTGTCCGCGGCCGAGCAGAAAGCGCAACAGGCCGAAGCGCTGTGGCACCGCGGCCAGACCGACGAGGCCCAGTTGCGCAAGCTGCTGCAGGATCATCTGCGCTGGACCGGCTCGCAGCGCGCGCGTGAATTGCTCGACACCTGGGAAGAGGCGCGCGGCCGCTTCGTCAAGGTATTCCCGCATGAATACAAGCGGGCGCTGGGTGAAATGGCCGCCAAGCGCGAGGCGCAGGCCGCCACGGAAAAAGCCAAGGCGCCTGCAGGCAACGCCAGCGTCCCCGCTAAATGAAGCCCACCCCGAGAACCTGCGCTGCGCTGGGTTCCCCCCTCAAGGGGATGAGGCCCGCGGCTCCAAGCTGCCCTGCGGCAGCTTGGACGGAGCCGAATCGGAGCGGCTTGCAAGCCGCGACGTGGGACGAAACCCTTGGGGCGGCCCGGCGGGTTTCGCCTCATCGGCTCCAGTGTTCAGACATCAAATAAGGATCGACCATGGGAAAAATCACCGGATTCATGGAATTCGAGCGGCAGGAAGAGCAGTACGAAGCACCCGCCGCGCGGCTCAAGCACTGGAAGGAGTTCGTCCACGAACTGCCCGACGACAAGGCCAAGACGCAGGCAGGGCGCTGCATGGACTGCGGCATTCCGTTCTGCAACAACGGTTGCCCGGTCAACAACATCATCCCCGACTTCAACGATCTGGTGTGGTCGGGCGACTGGAAGCAGGCGCTCGACGTGCTGCACTCGACCAACAACTTCCCGGAGTTCACCGGCCGCATCTGCCCCGCGCCGTGCGAATCGGCCTGCACCCTGGGCATCAATGAGTTGCCGGTGGGCATCAAGTCCATCGAGCACGCCATCATCGACCGGGGCTGGAATGAAGGCTGGGTGACGCCGCAACAGCCTGCGCACAAGACCGGCAAGACCGTGGCCGTGGTCGGCTCGGGCCCCGCAGGGCTAGCGGCTGCACAGCAACTCGCCCGCGCGGGACACACCGTCACCCTGTTCGAGAAGAACGACCGCGCAGGCGGCCTGCTGCGCTACGGCATTCCCGATTTCAAGATGGAAAAGAGCCACATCGACCGCCGTATCGCGCAGATGGAAGCCGAAGGCGTGACCTTCCGCACCGGCGTGCTGGTGGCCGAGATGCCCAAGGACGGCCCCGGCGCGACCGTGGCCAACTGGGCCAAGGCGACCATCACCCCCGCCCAGTTGCAGGCGGATTTCGATGCCGTGCTGCTGACCGGCGGTGCCGAGTTCCCGCGCGATTTGCCCGTGCCTGGGCGCGAGCTCGATGGCATTCACTTCGCCATGGAATTCCTGCCGCTACAGAACAAGGTCAACGCCGGCGACAAGCTCAAGAGCCAGATCCTGGCCACCGGCAAGCATGTGGTGGTGATCGGCGGCGGTGATACCGGCTCCGACTGCGTGGGCACCAGCAACCGTCACGGCGCGGCCAGCGTCACCCAGTTCGAGGTCATGCCGCAGCCGCCTGAAGCAGAGAACAAGCCCCTGGTCTGGCCGTACTGGCCGATCAAGCTGCGCACCTCCAGCAGCCATGAAGAAGGCTGCTCGCGCGACTGGGCCGTGGCGACCAAGGAGTTCATCCCCGGCGCCGGAAAAGACAAGAACAAAGTCAAGCAGATCAAGGCCTGCCGCGTCGAGTGGAAGGATGGTCGCATGCAGGAAGTCGCGGGTAGCGAATTCACTCTGCAGGCCGATCTGGTGCTGCTGGCCATGGGGTTTGTGCATCCCGTGGGCAGCGTGCTGGAGGCCTTCGGCATCGACAAGGACGCCCGGGGCAATGCCAAGGCCGGAACCGAAGACGAGACCGGCTACGCTACCAATGTGCCCAAGGTCTATGCCGCAGGTGACATGCGGCGCGGACAGTCGCTGGTGGTCTGGGCGATCCGCGAAGGCCGTCAGGCGGCACGAGAGATCGACCGTTTCCTCACCGGCAGCACCGTTCTGCCGAGATGAACCAGCGCCGGGCCTTCGCGGCTCGCCCAAATGGGCGAAGGGAAGGAGCGCGGCCCGGCCGGGCCGCTGAGCGCGAAGGCCGTCAGGCCGCACGCGAGATCGACCGGTTTTTGATGGGCAGCACCGTGTTGCCGCGATGATGCAGCGACCGACCCTTACGGATCGTCCGTTTTCTGATCTGTATGGGGTCGGTGCAGCCGGGTTTCTCGGACAATGCGGGGATGATGCGCGAAGCCGATGACGATCATGGCCTGCCCCAGTTTCCGGGGCGGGATCCGCAAGACATGCTGGAGGCCACGCTGGCCAGCCGCCCTGATGGCGACCTCTGGGTGTTCGGCTACGGCTCGCTGATCTGGAACCCGGAAGTCGTGCATGACGAAGTACGGCCTGCGCGAGTCTGGGGATGGCGGCGCACGCTGCGCATGTGGTCGCGCATCAACCGGGGCACGGAAGAAGCGCCCGGCCTGGTGTTCGCACTGATGTCCGGCGGTTCCTGCAGCGGCATTGCCCTGCGCGTTCCGCATGAGCGAGCCGAGCGCGAATTGCGCCAGTTGTGGAAGCGCGAAATGCCTCGCGCCGTCTATGACCCGCGCTGGATTGCCTGTCGCACTCCGCAGGGCGTGGTGCAGGCGCTCGCGTTCACCCTGCGGCCCAGCAGCCCGAGCTACACCGGCAGCCTCGACGACGCGCAGTTGCTCGACATTCTGCGCACCTGCCGCGGTCGCTATGGCACCACCTTCGATTACGTCGCGCGCACCGCGCACGCGCTGCGCGACATCGGCATTCGTGATGCCGAGTTGGAGCGCATCATGGAACTGGCTGCGCAGCACCGTCTCGACGTGAAAAATGCTTGATGCGGCGAGCCTGGGCTGCGACCTTCGATAGCATGTGGCATTCCCGCTTCGCGCCCCAAAGTCTTCAGTGGCTGCAAGGCCTCTTTCACCATTCACCAGGACACCCCATTGGTCAAGCCAAATTACTCCTACGAAAAGCGTCAGAAAGAACTCGCCAAAGAGCGCAAAAAGCAGGAAAAACTGCAGCGCAAGGCCAATAAGCCCGACAGTACCGAGGCGCCGGGCGAAGATCACGGTAGCGCTGCGCCGCCGGAAGCTGACCCCTCCGGCAGCGCCACGCCAAGCACCGAGAGTTGAGAGGGTGTGAACAAATCCGCCATGCCCGCTCCTCGCGCCCAAACACCCCCGCTCGGCGTTGCAAATGCGCGCCGTGCCGACGGGCACGGCTGTGCTTTGCGCCTTGATCG
>NZ_JBYCKI010000140.1:0-4741 GCF_057473305.1 Thiomonas sp. TH-17 | reverse complement strand
TGCTGAAGCGCGCCGGTCTTGTCGTAGAAGTTCTGCGTCGAGTAATCGCTCACGGGCAGCTTGTTCAGCGTGCCGACCTTCTTGACGTAGTCGACGAAAGACTGGGCGTAGTCGAGGTAGGTATCCAGCGCGCGGCCGCTATCGGTCACGGTCTTGAAGGTCAGGTAGCCGTCTTTGCCCTGGGCGGTGTAGCTGTTGCTCACGACCTTGTAGGTGGCGGCAGGGTCCAGCGCGGTCCAGCTGCTGGCCGTTTTGCTCTTGACCTGCAGATTGCTGAAGCGCTGTCCTTTGGGCAGAGACACGTTCATGTCCCAGCGCAGACCTGCGGCGTAGGGGTAGGCGCCCGTCGATCCGCCGGTCATCAGGGCATAGTCGAGCGCGTCTTCGAGCACCGCATTGATCTCGGCGCCGGTCATGGTCAACTCGGTGAGCGTGTTGGCGAACGGCAGCAGGGTATAGGCGGTCTTGATGGTCACGTCGCCCGCGGGAACGTCGATGCGCACGCCGCCCGCATTCTGGATGGCGATGTCGGAAGTCAGGCTCTGCGCCAGGAAGGCCTGGGCCACGATGTTGGCAATGTCAGAGCCGTGAGCGCGGGTGGCGTCCGTGCAGCCTGCCGCCTTGGAAGCGTCGCCTGGAATGCGCACATGACAGAGGTACTGCGCTGAGGCGCCGATGACCTGGGTTTCGAGCTGGCTGATTTGATCTTTATAGCCCTGGAGTACCGACTCCGCCTTGGCGTCGGGTGCGATCATCAGCAGTTGCGGGTCTTTGGCGATGGTGGCTTTGAGGGTGTCGAGTTCAGCCCCGGCGACGGTATAGGTTTTGCCGTCTGCGCCTTTGCGGGTGAAGGTGTCGCCCAGCAGCAGGTGCGGAGCGCCTGAGCAGCTCTGCACCGTCTGATCGGCGGCGAAGTTCACCTGCAGTTCACCGACAGCCTTGCCGTATTCCCAGGCCTGCGCGACGCAGACCGTGCTGCCGTCTTTGTTCTTCAGCAGGGTGGGGTAGTTGCCGACCTTGGGCACGCCGTAGCCGGAGAAATCGCCGAGCAGGGTGTGCGAATCGCCGCCCACGATCACGTCGACATCGGTGAGTTGCGGCGCGATCTGCTGGTCGAAGGCATAGCCCACATGGCTGAGCAGCACGACGCGCTTGACACCTTGCGCCTTCAACTGGTCGATGGCTTTTTGCGCGGCAGTCACTTCATCGGCAAAGGCGGTGGTGGGCAGCGGGCGCGAAGAGCCTTCGGTCTTGCCGACGACGGTCAGGCCGACGATGCCGATCTTCTCGCCGCCGATTTCTTTGATGACGAAGGGTTTGATGTAATCGGTCGTCGATTGGGGCGCCAGGGGCGTGCCCAATTGCGGCGTGACGTTGGCCGACAGCACCGGCGTTTTGCAGTTGCCGGCATGCAGGTCGTCGATGAAGCGCTTGAGCCCCGCATCGCCGTCATCGAACTCGTGATTGCCCACGGCCATGGCGTCGAAGCAGAGGGTGTTCATCAACTCCGCATCGGCCTTGCCTTGGAACAGGGTGTAGTAGAGCGTGCCGACCAGCGCGTCGCCGGCGTGCAGCTTGAGGGTGTTCGGATTTTGGGCGGCGATCTGATCGACGGCAGCTTTCACCCGGCCAAATCCTCCGATCTGCACCGTGGTGGCGACGCCATCGAGCGTGAGCGCCGTAGTGGTCTGCGCCAGGTTGGAGTGCACATCATTGACGTGGGCAATGGTGACGGCGACGGGCTTGGCAACGGCAGCATCGGGCTGGGCTGCGTCGGCCACCGAGGGTGTGCTCCCACCCCCGCAAGCAGCGAGCAAGGTGAGCGGAAGAAGACTGGCGAGGAGAAGGTTTGTCGGTTTCATGGCGAAATCATCAGTAACAACTGGACACAGTTGGACTGTATTTTTCGCACATGACAAGGATGTGTCTTCCGCGTGAGCGGCACGATGCCGCGCATCGCCATCGGCTGGAACGGCGAACCAGAGCCGCGTTTTTGCGTGGCGCAGCCGCCACGCACGGTAAGCCGGATCAGGTCAGCACAATGTCGTACTGTTGCTGCGAAAACGCGGGCTCGACCTGCAACGAGACGGGCTTGCCGATGAAGTCGGAGAGCGAGGCCAAGTGCTGGCTTTCTTCTTCGAGGAACAGATCGATCACGTCGGCGGCGCCGACGATGCGGAACTCGCGCGGGTTGAACTGCTTGGCTTCGCGCAGGATTTCGCGCAGGATCTCGTAGCACACCGTGCGCGCCGTTTTCACCTGCCCGAGGCCGCCGCAGGTCGGGCAGGGCTCCAGCAGCATGTGCGCCAGCGAGTCGCGGGTGCGCTTTCGGGTGAGTTCGACCAGCCCCAGTTGCGAGAAGCCGCTGATGGTGACTTTCACCTTGTCGCGCGCGAGTGATTTGCGCAGTTCATCGAGCACGGCGGCGCGGTGCTGGGCGTTGTGCATGTCGATGAAGTCGATGATGATGATGCCGCCCAGATTGCGCAGCCGCAGTTGCCGGGCGATGGCCTGTGTGGCTTCGAGATTGGTGCGGTAGATGGTGTCGTCGAAGTTGCGCGCGCCCACGAAACCGCCGGTGTTGACGTCGATGGTGGTCATGGCCTCGGTCTGGTCGATGATGAGGTAGCCGCCAGACTTGAGGTCGACCCGCCGCCCCAGCGCGCGCTCAATTTCTTCGTCCACGTTCGCCGTTTCGAACAGCGGGCGCTCGCCGCGATAGAGCTGCAGGCGGCCGCTGACTCGGGGCATGTATTCGGCGGCGAAACCCTGCAGCAGCTCGAAGTTTTCGCGCGAGTCGATCTGCACGCTGCGGGTGGCGTCGCTCACCAGATCGCGCAGCACGCGCTGCGCCAAGCTGAGTTCCTGGTAGATCAGGGCGCTGGGGCTGGTGACGTGGGCGCGCTGCTGAATGGCGGCCCAGGTCTTGCGCAGATAGGCAATGTCTTCGGCCAGCTCCGCATCGCTCGCGTCTTCGGCATTGGTGCGCACGATGAAGCCTTGCGAAGTTCCCGCATCCGCCGCCAGCAGGGCGCTCATGCGTTCGCGCAACGCGGTGCGCAGCTCCGCTCCGTCGATCTTCTGCGAAATGCCGATGTGGTTGTCTTGCGGCAGATGCACCAGCATGCGTCCAGCCAGGCTGATCTGCGTGGTCAGGCGCGCGCCCTTGGTGTTGATCGGGTCTTTGAGCACCTGCACCATCAGCGTCTGTCCTTCGTAGATCAGCTTTTCGATGGGCTGAATGGGCGGTGCTGTCGCGGCTTCGCTGGCGGCCTCGGTGGGCACGGGAATGGCCTGGCGCTGCCACAGGTCGGCCACATGCAAAAAGGCCGTGCGCTCCAGGCCGATGTCGATGAAGGCGGACTGCATGCCGGGCAGCACCCGTGCCACTTTGCCCAGATAGATATTGCCCACCAGCCCGCGCTCCAGGCTGCGCTCGATGTGCAGCTCCTGCACCGCGGCGTGGGCCACCAGGGCGACCCGGGTTTCCTGCGGGGTGATATTGATGAGGATGTCTTCGGGCGTGGGATTCATGGGCGCTTTGTCTCGGTTGTTATGGGGCTAGGAGTCTGTCGGACTTGAGGATCGCGGGCTGCAAAATGACGCTGCGGCGCCCTGCGCCAGCGGCTTTTTGCCCCATAGCTGCGGCTATGGGGCGGCAAATCCGCCGCCACAGGGCATCCCCATCGCCATTTTTCGCCATCCGCGCCCCAAGCCCGACAGACTCCTAGTGCAGTGTTTCACGCTATCTGGAACATAAAACCGCGGCTTTGCCGCCAGGGCGGCGTTGCCCATCCGCGCGATACCTACGGGTATCGCTGTGGTTTGCGCCTTGCCCTGACGCCAAATCCATCGGTTTATTTGTTCCATCAAGCGTAAAACACTGCACTGGGCGGGTGGGCAGGCCAACCGGCTGCGCGCAGCAGCTGCAGCGTTTCAAACAGCGGCAGGCCGATGATGCCACTGGCGCTGCCGCTGATGTGTTCGACGAACGCCGCACCGCGCCCCTGCATGGCATAGGCGCCGGCCTTGCCGAAGGGCTCGCCGCTGGCGATGTAGTCGGCCATGTCCTGCTCGCCCAAGGCGGCGAAGCGCACCTGCGAGGTTTGCAGCGCTGCGTGCCGCGCCGCGCCGCGCTGCACGCAGACCGCGGTGAGCACCTGGTGCGTTTTGCCTGAAAGGGTGCGCAGAATGCACGCAGCGTCATCGGCGCTTTCCGGCTTGCCGTAAATCACGCCGTCCAGCGCCACGGTGGTGTCGGCGCAGAGCAGCACCGCGTCGTCGGGCGAGACCTCGGGGCGGCAATGGGCCAGACGTTCACAAGCCGCCTCCAGCTTGAGACGGGTGACGCGCTGCACATAGTCGGCCGGAGGCTCGCCGGGCAGCGCGGCTTCCAGCGCCTCGCTGTCTTCGTCGGGCAGCGGGGCCAGCAGCTCGAAGGGCACGCCGACCTGCCGCAACAGATCCTGCCGACGCGGGCTGGCGGAGGCCAGATAGACGGTGACGGCTGACGTGCGGTTCGGGTGGGTCTGCATGCGGGAAGCGAAAAAGGGCGGAGTGCCTATTGTCCGTGTAAATGCCCGTGCAAACCGGCGCGTGCGGGTTTGCGGCGGCGCGGGCCGGGGCTCCTAGGAGCCTGTCGGACTTTGGAATCGTCGGCTGCAAATGGGGCGCAGCAGTCCATTTTTCACCGGCTTTTTGACCCATAGCGCGGCTATGGGCCTGCAAATCCGGCAAAAAC
>NZ_JBYCKI010000139.1:0-6248 GCF_057473305.1 Thiomonas sp. TH-17 | reverse complement strand
GCCAGATGTGCAGGGCTTCGCGCACGGCCAGGCGCGGGTTGACCGCCTGCGTCACGGCGCTGACGACCGCCGCGCCGGATACCCCGGCGGCCCGCACTGCCGTCATTTGCTCCAGGCTGATGCCGCCGATCGCCACCACCGGATAGCGCGGTGACAACCACTGCCGCCACTGGGTCAGGCGCTCCAGGCCCAGCGGGCGATAGGGCATGGCCTTGAGCGTGGTGGGAAAGACCGGGCCGAGCGCAATATAGGAAGGCCGAAGCGCATGCGCACGGGCGATCTCGGCCGGCGTATGGGTGCTCAGGCCCAGACGCAGCCCGGCGGTGTGGATGGCGGGCAGGTCGGCGGTATGCACATCGTCCTGCCCGAGGTGCACGCCATAGGCGCCGACCTCGATGGCTTCGCGCCAGTGGTCGTTGATGAACAACTGCGTGCCCGGCACTTCTCGCGCCGCCTGCACGGCTTCGCGAATCTGCATGCGCAATTCGGCGCCCTCTATCTCCTTGATGCGCAGCTGGATGGTGCACACGCCCCACTCCAGCAGACGCAGCACCCAGTCCGCATCGGGCACGACGGGATAAAAACCGATCTGCCCGGAGAGCCGCGCGAAATCGGGCGGTGCTTCTTCAGACTGCCCCGGCAACGGCAGCCAGGGAAGATCGTCGCTGTCAGCCCGCGCGTCGGTTCGGGTGTTCGGCCGCCCCGGTCCGGCCGCAATGGCCTGATCGATGCCGGCATGCGCTCTCAACTGCGCCTCGGCAGCGGCGTCGAGCACGCTCCAGCCATCGGCCAGTCGCGCGGCGCACACACTGGCATGAACGCTGCCCGAGCCATGCGCACTGCGCGGCAGACGGCGGCTGACGAGCGGCAGCACCGTGCTGCTGGTGATGTACCAGTCGGTGCTGTGCGCCCCCCAGGCATTGCCGCCTTTCACCACCACGGCACGATGCGGCGCCCCCGCCTCCAGCCAGCGGCTGCGAATCGCGTTGACCCATGTGGCCGGCGGAGGCCCCATCTCCCAGGCAGGCAGATCGAGCAAGGCGCTGGCTTCCGCGCGGTTAGCGGTGATGAGATCGGCCCGCTGCGCCAGACGTATGGCCAGACCGCCTCCCTGCGCCTGGGCCCAGGGCTCTGAGCCGTCCGCCGAAGCCAGTTGCGGGTCCCACACCACCGGGCACTGCCGCGCTTCGACAAACTGCGCCACCTCCTCGGCCACCGCGGCGTGGCTGATCATGCCGATTTTTACTGCGGCGGGCTCGCCGTCGGCCAGCAAGGTGCGCAGGCTGTTGCGCAGCAAGGCCAAGTCCGCGGCCTGCACGCCCTGCACGCCGTAGGAGTTCTGCGCAGTCAGCGCCGTCGTGATGCTCGACCCGCGCCAGCCCAGCGCAGCCCAGGTGGCGAGATCGGCCGTCTGGCCCGAGCCCCCCGTGGGATCGTGGGCGTCAATGGTAAGAAGGTAGGCAGTAGTGGTCATGTTGGAGTTTTCTCGGTTGGTTGCGGCAGTGTAGGCAAGCTGCGCTACGGCTCAAGTCTTGTAAGCTGACCACACATATTTCAGTTCGATGGCAAGACCCACTTGTCAACGTTCCCTGATCGTTCCCGTTCACTATCCCATGAAACCGAACCTCGCACTCCCCGCCCTCCTCCTGAGCGCCTGCGCCTGGGCTTTGCCTGCGCACGCCGAAGGCCCTCCGGTCAGCATTCAGTTCAGCATCGGCACGCCACCTCCGCAGCCAGTCTATGTGGCGCCGCAGCCGGTGTATGCGCCGCCGCCCGTAGTCGTCGCGGCGCCGCCCACCATGATTTGGCTCCCCGAATTCGGCGGCTATGTCGCGCTAGGGGTATCGCAGCCTTTGTTCTACCTTGGCGGCATCTATTACTACAACAGCGGTGGACGCTGGTACACAGGCCCGCACTACGGCGGCCCCTGGCATCGCGCCGCACGCATTCCGCCCGGCCTGCGCCAATTCCATGATCGCGACTGGCGGCGGGCTCAAGACCGCGCCTATCGTCACGACCGCGATCCCCACTGGAAGCGTTTCCGCGCCGAGTCGCCCCGCCCCGGTTATCGCCCCGAGGGCGGCCCCCCGGGACAACGCCCAGACCACGGACGCGGCCCGGATCGGCATGACCGTGAACAACAGCATGGCCACGGGAATGACCGCGGGCCAGGCAACGGTCACGGACGCGACAACCACTGAAAGCCGCGAGCGGCAAGGAGCCCATCGCGGCGCTCCGGTCAGTGCAGTGCAGCGCCGCAACTCGCTCTGTTTTCAATGCGTCGGCCAGTCCAGCATCATTCGGGTACCGTGATTCGGGATGCTCTCCACGCTGACCTCGCCGCCATGCAGGCGCACGATGTTGCGCACCAGGGCCAGGCCCAGGCCCAACCCGCCGCGGCTTCGGCTGCGTGCGGCATCGGCGCGGTAAAAGCGGTCGAACAGATACGGCAGGTGCTCGGCGGCGATGCCGCAGCCGGTGTCGGCCACTTCAATACGTATTCCGCCGCTGTGTGAATGCGCTGAGAGCGTCACCACACCGCCACGCGGGGTGTGCGCCAAGGCGTTGCCGATCAGGTTGCCCATGGCCCGCTGCAGCAGCATGCGGTCGGCTTGAAAGGCCAATTGTGGTGTCGTCCGCACATGAAGGCGCACGTCGGCCTCGGCAGCGGTTACCTCGAAGAAATCGGCCAGGGTGCGGAGTTCCTGTGCGACATCCAGCCGTTCCAGACGCAGCGCGGCATCAGGATGCTCGGTCTGCGCCAGAAACAGCAGGGTCTGAATCATTTGCGACAGACGCTCGCACTCCTCCACCGCCGATTCGAGCGCCTCGCGGTATTCGCCAGGTTCACGCGGTCTGCCCAGCGCCACCTCCAGCCCGCCCCAAAGATTGGTGATGGGCGTGCGCAATTCATGCGCCATGTCGGCGGAAAACTGGGAGATGCGGCCGAACGATTCCTCCAGCCGTTGCAGGGTGGCATTGAAGGCCAGGGCGAGCGTCTGCAGTTCAGCGGGCAGGCGTTGAGTATCGAGCCTTTTGTGCAGGTCTTGCGCACCGATGCCGCGCGCGGAATCGGCCATATGCCGCAAGGGGCGCAGACCGCGCCAGGCAATGCCATAACCCGCAGCGGCCGCAGCGAGAATGGCCGCGATCAGCACCGCCGAGAGGCGGAGCCGGTAATCGGCCAAAATACGCGACTCGGCCGTGCGGTTCAGCGCCACTTCCAGGCGTATCGGTACGAGCGCCGTCCCTGCCGCAACCGGCGCCGTCAGCGGCAGCATGGCGGTGAGGTAATGCTGATCGTGAGGCAGATGCACTTTGTGCAATCGCGGCGCCCCCTGAACGCCCGGCGCGAGAAAAGCGGCTTCATTCAGCGCGCGGTTAAAACCCGGTGTTTGCAGCAGCACGACCCCACGAGCGTCCAGCAGGCGCAGGTAGAGATCGCGCGGCGCATCCGGCGGCAGCTTGAGATAGGCCTCCTGCCCCACCTCATCACTCTGTACGGGGTGGGTCTGCAGCAGCGCGGCAACGGTATCGAGTTTGCGCAGGACTGACTCGCGGTCTTCCTGCATCATGCGCGCGCTCAAGCCCCAGTACACCCAGCTGCTTGCCGCCAGCAGGATGATCGCCAATGTCAGCGAAAACGCTCCCGCCATCCAGGCCGCTAGCGAGCGCGGCGGCAGCCCGTACTGGCGCAGACGGCGCAGCGCAAAGTCGGTCCAGCCCAGCAGGCCCATGCCTTGTCTCTCGCGGCTCTCGCCTGCCTGGGTTCGCAGGGAAGACCGGGAAGCGACCACGGCCTCGGTCGAATCACTTCGCATCGCGCACTTCCAATACATAACCCACTCCGCGAACGGTGTGCAGCAGCGGTGCGGGGAAAGGCTCGTCGAGCTTGCTGCGCAAGCGACGAATGTGTACGTCCACCACATTGGTGTCGCTGTCGAAGTTCATATCCCAGACCTGCTCGGCGATCAGGGTGCGCGACAACACCTCGCCAGCGCGTCGTGACAGCAGCGCCAGCAGCGCGAATTCTTTTGGAGTAAGCGCCAGCCGCTGCCCGCCGCGCTCGGCGCGCTGGCGATGCATGTCAACCCGCAGATCGGCCACTTCCATCACGTCGGGCATGCGCGTGACTCCGCGCCGCAGCACGCTGCGCACCCGCGCCAGCAGTTCGGAAAACGCGAAAGGCTTGACCAGATAGTCGTCAGCGCCCAACTCCAGCCCGCGCACCCGGTCGGCCACGCCATCGCGCGCGGTGAGCATGAGCACCGGGGTGGTCTGCCGCGCCCGCAGTTCGCTCAGCACGCTCCAGCCGTCGCGGCCGGGCAGCATGGCATCGAGCACGATCAAGTCGTACGGCTGGGTCAGCGCCAGATGCAGACCATCCGTGCCATCAACGGCGACATCTGCGATGAAGCCGTTCTCCCCAAGTCCGCGCTTGAGATAGGCCGCCGTCTTGGCCTCGTCTTCGACAATGAGAATTCGCATCCTCGCATTGTCGGCTCGCCGCTCACAGAGCGACGTATCGGTCTGCAACATGACGGAATCGTCATGCGGACTTCATGTCGGCGTCAACCCCCGCAGTGCAGCATGCGGGGATGACAGCATGCTCATCAAACCCCGCGGGTCGATTGCTACTTGCAGCTCTGCTCGCAGCGCTGCTGGGCGGGTGTGCGAGCGCACCGGCTTTGCCCCCCGAAGTCACCCCGCAAGCCAGCGCAAATGCACTGCAACACCGCAGCCTGCTCGATCCGCGATTGCAGCGTTTCATCGCCCTGCAGACGGGGACGCCGCACCCAATCGCCCAGCCCTGGACGCTGCAAGATCTAAGTCTGGCCGCGCTTTACTTCCACCCCAGCCTGAAGGTGAGCCGTGCCAACGCGCAACTGGCCCAGGCCGACTTGCAAATTGCCCGACAGTATCCCAACCCCAGTCTGCAGTTCGGCCTGAAATACGGCGCCGCGGCCGGGCTGCTGGCGCCGAGCCCGTGGACCGTGGGCATGGCCATCGGCCTGCTGCTGCAATCGCAGGCTCAACGCGCCGCACAGACCGCGCGTGCCGTGGCGGGCGTGCACGCTGCGCAGTTGCTGCTGAGCGGCGCGCGCTGGACGGTACGCGACGAGGTGCAACAGGCCTATGTCTCGCTTTGGGCGGCGCAGCAAAGGACGCATCTTCAGCAACAAGTGCTGGAAACCGATTTAGCCTTGCAAGGCCGCACCGCAGCAAGGGCGCAAGCAGGCATGGACTCGCCGCTGGCTGCCGCGCTGGCCCAGCAGGCCGCACAAAACGCCGCCCTGCAACAGAGCCGTGACATCGGCGCGGAAAGCGCCGACCGCGTCGCTCTGGCCGGTGCGATGGGTCTGCCGACTGCCGCGCTGAAGGACGTGCAAATCGACTTTTCTGCGCTTCACAACCCTCCAACCCTCCCAGATGCAGCCCGGCTGAGGCGGTTACGGCGCAACGCTCTGGAACAGCGCGACGATGTTCGCGCCGCCTGGCAAGGTGTGCTCTCGGCGCAAGCCGCCCTGCGGCTGGCGCAGGCCCAGAGAGATGGCGGGCCGCCGTCGATCGCCCCCGGCGCCGAGCGCGATCAGGGCGTCAACCGTCTGATGCTCGGCGCTCGCATCCCTGTGCCACTGTTCAACCAGCATCAGGGCCAGATCGCAGCAGCCCGCGCGCGTTTGAGTTTGCGAGAAGCCATGCTCAAGCAAACGCAGGCGCGAGTGCTCGTGCGCATCGAACAGGCGGAAACCGCTCTGCAGGCCGCACAAGACCAGGTACGCCAGGCCGAGCAATTGATCGCCGCCAATCGGGCATTGCTCAACGCCGACCTTGCCGCCCAGCACCGCGGACTGCTTGGACCGGAACCTGCCCTGCGTGCGCGACTGCGACTTCTGTCCACCGAGCTAGCGGCGCTGCAAGCGCGCACCGCCCAATGGCTGGCACTCGACGCATTGCAGGCCGCCCTCGAGCAACCCGATCTTTCGGCAGCCCGGTCGCGGCCTTCCAACTCGGCGCCGCCCGCTGTCAAGCCGCCCGCTATGGCGCCGCATCTGTCTCAAGTGATCTGGCGCAAGGAGTAAACCCTGATGCAGAGCAAAAAAACCTTTCCTCTCCGCATCAGCCTTGCGGCCTGTTGCGCGACCGCGTGCTGGCTGGGGGCAACTTCGGCGCAGGCCGCCTTGCCGCGCCCCGTGCGGTGGAGCGCAGAGCAGATACGGTCGGCCGACTTGCGGATCGAGCACCTC
>NZ_JBYCKI010000138.1:0-37745 GCF_057473305.1 Thiomonas sp. TH-17 | reverse complement strand
CTTGATGAAGTCGTCGCTGTCTTGGTTGATGACGCCGTCGCGGTCGAGGATGAGCAGTTTCATGCCGTGATTGTCGTGCAGGATCTCAGACCGCGAGGCGCGACAGATCGGCCACCTGATTCATCGCGTTCTGCAGCCGCGCCAGCAGCGCCAGGCGGTTGGCGCGCAGCGCGGGGTCTTCGGCGTTGACCATTACCTGGTCGAAGAAGGTATCCACCGGGGCTTTCAGCGCGGCGAGCGCCTTGAGCGCGGCGGTGTAGTCGCCCGCACCGTAAAGCTGCTGCACCTGCGGCGCTACGGCACTCAGGGCCTGATTCAAAGCGACTTCGGCGGGCTCGACCAGCCGATTGGCGTCGAAACCGCTGCCGTCTTTCACCCCTTCGGATTTGCGCAGAATATTGCCCACCCGCTTGTTCGCCGCGGCCAGCGCGGCGGCTTCGGGCAGGGCGGCGAAGGCGCGCACCGCCTCCAGGCGGCGCGGCACATCGGCCAGAATCTCCGGCCTCTGTGCCAGCACCGCATCGACTTCCTGCGCCGTCCAGATCCCCTCGCGCAACAGGTTGGCGAGACGGTCGTAGAGAAAGGTTTGCACATCCGCGCTGGGGTCGGTGAACCCGGCCACTTGCCCGAACACCGGCACCGCATCGCGCAGAAAGCGCGAGAGCTCGATGCCTGCGCCGCGCTCCATCAACATGCGGATGATGCCCAACGCATGGCGGCGCAACGCGAACGGGTCTTTGTCGCCGGTCGGGCGTTCGCCGATGCCGAACAGGCCGACCAGGGTTTCGGTCTTGTCGGCCAGCGCTAGCGCGAAGCCCACGTCGCTGCGCGGCAAGTCGTCGCCGGAAAAACGCGGCTTGTAATGATCTTCGATGGCCTCGGCCACCAAGGCGTCTTCGCCATCATGCGCGGCGTAGTAACGCCCCATGATGCCCTGCAGCTCAGGAAACTCGCCGACCATGTCGGTCAGCAGATCGGTCTTGGCCAGCAGCGCGGCGCGTTCGGCCAGATCGACAGGAAAGGACGGCGGAATCTGGCTGGCAATGCCCCCCGCGAGCGCCTGCACCCGCCGCATGCGCTCGCCCTGCGAGCCCAGCTTGGCGTGATAGACCACTTTGTCGAGGCCGGGAACGCGGTCTTCGAGGCGCTTTTTGCGGTCTTGCTCGAAGAAGAATTGCGCGTCGGCCAGGCGCGGGCGCACCACGCGCTCGTTGCCTTCGATAACCGCGCTGGGATCGGCTGGCGAGATATTGCTGACCACCAGGAAACGGTGGGTCAGCTTGCCTGCTGCATCGAGCAGGGGAAAGTATTTCTGGTTAGCCTTCATCGTGAGGATGAGGCACTCCTGCGGCACGGAGAGGAAGGCCGGGTCGAACTGGCACAGCAGCACATTCGGACGTTCGACCAGGGCGGTAACTTCGTCGAGCAGTGCGGCATCGTCGATGGGTTGCAGGCCCGACCCGGCCTGTCGCGCTACGGCCTGCAGCTGCGCGGCAATGTCGGCGCGGCGCTCCTCGAAGCTGGCGATCACGGCGCCTTCTTCGCGCAGTTGGTCGGCGTAGCTGTCGGCGTCGCGCAGCACGATGGGATCGGCCTGGGCCTCGAAGCGATGGCCGTGCGTTTCGCGCCCAGCCGTCAGCCCCAGCGCCTGCACCGGCACGACATCGGCGCCATGCAGGGCCGCCAGACCATGCGCGGGACGCACGAACTTCACCGTGGTCCAGCCATCGGCCAATTGATAGGCCATGACCTTCGGAATGGGCAGTTTGGCGATGGCCTCGGCGAGCGCCTTCTGCAGCCCCTCGGCCAGCGAGGCGCCGGGCGCCACGGTGTCGATGAACAGGGTTTCAGCCTTGCCCTCGCCTTCGCGCCGCAAGCGTGGGGCGGCGTTGGCATCCAGGCCGAGCGCGCCGAGCTTTTTGAGCAGCGCCGGGGTGGGCTTGCCGTCGGCATCCAAACCCACGGCCACGGGCATGAGCTTCTGCGCCACGGCCTTGTCGTCCGCCTTGGCGGCAACCTCGGGGATGCGCACGGCCAGTCGGCGCGGGCTGGCGTAGGGCGTCGGCTCGCAGTCAGGCGCGGCAAGGCCCTGGGCCTGCAGACTGGCGGCCAAAGTACGGGCGAAGGACTCGCCCAGCGCGGGCAGCGCCTTGGGCGGCAGTTCTTCAACGAAGAGTTCGACAAGCAGGTTCTGTTTGTTCATGTGTGGGTTTTGCGGGCCGCCATCGGTCCATGCCAAGGGCGCGGGCGCGGCGTGCGGCAGACGTCAGGCGGCTTTCTTCTGGGCGAGTTGGGCAGAGACTTCGTCGGCCCAGGCGCGGGGCGCCAGCGGGAAACCGAGGCGGGCACGGCTGTCGAGGTATTCCTGCGCCACGCCGCGCGCCAGGTTGCGAATGCGGCCGATGTAGGCCGCCCGCTCGGTGACGGAAATCGCGCCGCGGGCGTCGAGCAGGTTGAAGCTGTGCGCGGCCTTGAGCACCTGTTCGTAAGCGGGCAATGCCAGTTGCGCGGCCATCAGCGCCTTGGCCTGTTTTTCATGCGCGGCAAAGGCGGTGAGCAGAAAGTCCACGTCGCTGTGCTCGAAGTTGTAGGTGCTCTGCTCGACTTCGTTCTGGTGGAACACGTCGCCGTATTTAAGCTGGCGCTCCTCACCAGCGACCTCGGTTTCCGTCCATACCAGGTCGTATACGCTCTGCACGCCCTGCAGATACATGGCCAGGCGTTCCAGGCCGTAGGTGATCTCGCCGGTGAGCGGCTTGCAGTCGATGCCGCCGACCTGCTGGAAATAGGTGAACTGGGTGACTTCCATGCCGTTGAGCCAGACCTCCCAGCCCAGCCCCCAGGCGCCGAGCGTGGGGTTCTCCCAGTCGTCCTCGACGAAACGGATATCGTTGGCCTTCAGGTCGAAACCCAGCGCTTGCAGACTGCCAAGATAAAGCTCAAGGATGTTGTCGGGCGCGGGTTTGAGCACCACCTGAAACTGGTAGTAATGCTGCAGCCGGTTGGGGTTGTCGCCGTAGCGGCCATCTTTCGGGCGACGGCTGGGCTGCACATAGGCGGCCTTCCACGGCTCGGGGCCGAGGGCGCGCAGAAAGGTGGCAGTGTGGCTGGTGCCGGCGCCGACTTCCATGTCGTAGGGCTGAAGAACGGCACAGCCCTGCCGGGCCCAGTAGGTTTGCAGGGTGAGAATGAGGTCTTGAAAGGTGCGCATGAGATCGGCCTTGAAGAAGGCGCCATTGTAGAAACCCGCCACAACGCAATGCGCTGGGCTGCGCGCGCTCATGAGAAAACGCAGGGCCGCCCCAAGTTTTCTCATCCCCCTCGGGGGGCCTGACGCGAACGCGGCAGGTCTGGGGGCGCTCTCCTCAGGGATTACCGCCCAGCGAAGGCAGGATGGCCCCCGGCTGCAGCGACGGCGGGGGCGCCACGGGCCGGGCCACCGCTGCCGGGTGCGTGCCCGGCCCCTGACCGCGCACGCTGACGGTGGAAGTGCCCACCGGCACGCCGCCGGGCCCGACCAGCATGCCGCCGCTGCCGGTGCTGATGCCGCCTTCGGCCAGTGGCGCCGAAGTGGGCGCTGACAGCGGCATCTGGGCGTCGATGGCCAGCGGCGGGAAATTCTGCAGAAAGTAGCCGCTCACCGCGCCCGGGCCATTGGAGGCAAAGCCGGTGGCCGGGTTGACCTGCGACATGATCACCCCTGACGGCACCGGCCAGGGCACATCGGGCTTGCCTTGCAGCGCCGCGCGCATGTAGTCCATCCAGATCGGCAGCGCGGCCTTGGCGCCCTGCTCGCCGCGGTAGAGGTTGCGCTGGTTGTTGTAGCCCATCCAGGTGATGGCGACCAGTTCGGGGTTGAAGCCGTCGAACCAGGCATCGTGGAAGTTTTGCGAGGTGCCGGTCTTGCCCGCCAGATCGACCCGGCCGAGCGACAGCGCCGCGCCTCCGGTGCCATGCTGGATCACCGCCTGCATCATCTGCGTGGTGAGGAAGGCATTGGCCGCGCTGATGATGCGCGGCGCGTTCTGGCCCGCGATTTCCGGCTTGTGGACATAGACCTCGGCGCCGTGGGCATCGACGATGCGCTTGATGAGATAGGGCTGCACCAGCGAGCCGCCATTGGCGAACACGGCGTAGGCCGTGGCCATCTGCAGGGGCGTGAAGCTGCCCGCGCCCAGCACCATGGTGGGATAGGGCGGAATCTGGTCGAGCGGCAGACCGAAGCGCGAGGCGAACTGGCGTGCGTAGGGAATGCCCACGGCCAGCAGCACTTTGACCGCGCAGACGTTGTCGGAATGCGCCAGCGCCAGCGACGCCGAAATCGCACCGAGCTGCTCGTTGTCGTAGTTGTGCGGCGTCCACGGCGGCTGGCCCGGCCCCGGGTTGAGGGTGATGGGCGAATCGTCGATGACAGTCGTGGGCGCCAGACCCTCGTCAACCGCGGCGGAATAGATGAAGGGTTTGAAGCTCGAACCGGGCTGGCGGAAGGCCTGATTCACATGGTCGAACTTTTCGTGGTTGTAGTCGAAGCCGCCGACCCAGGCGCGCACCGCGCCGTCTTTCGGATCGACCGACACCAGCGCCGACTGCACATCGGGCATCTGCGCGATGCGCCAGCCCTTGGCCAGCTTCTGCAGCCAGACCACGGCGCCGCGATCAATGCGCTGTTTATCGGTAGCTTTGGGTGACAGGCCCGCAGCGGCGAAGCGCAGGGCGTCGCCGCTGAGTTCCACCGTGTTGCCCGTTTCGAGCACGGCCTCGACCAGCTTGGGGCTGGCGTGCAGCACCACGGCCGGATGCAGGCTGCCGGCCGCGTCGTAAGGCTTGAGCGCCTTGACCGCCACGCCGAGCGCATCGGCATCGTGCGGCGGCAGATCGATGCGCGCCTGCGGCCCGCGCCAGCCGTGGCGCTGGTCGTAGGCGAGCACCCCGGCGCGTACCGCGTCCACCCCCGCCTTCTGGTCGCGGTCATGCAAGGTGGTGTAGACCTTGTAGCCGTCGGTGTAGGCCGATTCGCCGAACCGCGCGACCATGATCTCGCGCACCTGCTCGGCGGCGTAATCGGCGTCCACCTTGTAGCGCAGCAGGCCCTGCCCGGCCACGATGTTGAGCGGCGCCTGCATGGCGTCGTCATACTCCGCCTGGGTGATGTCGCCCAGCACCTTCATGCGGCCGAGCACGTAATGCTGGCGAATGAGCGCGGCCTTGATATTGGTCTGCGGGTTGAAGGCCGAAGGCGCCTTGGGCAAACCCGCGAGCACGGCCGCCTGCGCCAGCGTGAGCTGGTCGAGCGGCTTGCCGTAATACACCTGCGCCGCAGCCGCCACGCCGTAGGCGCGCTGGCCGAGATAGACCTGATTCAGATAGCGCTCGAGAATCTGATTCTTGCTCAGCTCATGCTCGATCTTGTAGGCCATCAGCGCTTCGGTGAACTTGCGCAGCGGCGTTTTTTGCGGGCTGAGATAGAAGTCGCGCGCCACCTGCATGGTGATGGTGGACGCGCCCTGCACGGCCGCTCCGTGCATCAGGTCGGCCAGGGCGGCGCGGAACACGCCTGTCCAGTCCACCGCGCCGTGCTCGTAAAACTGCGAGTCTTCGGCGGCTAGAAAGGCCTCGCGCACCTGCAGGGGAATCTGCGCAAACGGCACCACCGTGCGGCGCTGCACGCCAAACTCGCCGATCAGCGTGCCCTCGGCCGAATACACCCGCAGCGGCAGATCCGGGCGGTAGTCGGTCAGTTCGCTCAGCGCGGGCAAACGCGGATAGAGCATGACCACGGCAAACACCAGCGCCAACAGCCCGGCCACGCCCAACAGCACGGCGCCGAGCAAAAATTTGAGCCAGAGAGGGCGGGAACGCACAGCGCGCTTGGGGCGCTTGTCGCGGCCTGCAGGCGGCTTGGGAGAACCCGCAGGGGCGGAGTCAGCAGAGGTACTCATAGTCGCGGGGCATGATAGCCGCCGCATCCGCTAAAACACCTGCCATCCTGTGAGCAGTTGTGACCCGACGTAACGATCTGCGCGGCGCGCCCTCATTGCGCCGGGGGATAGGTCGGTGGATAGGCCGGCTGCGACTGATAGCTCGGCTGTTGCGGCGCCGGCTGGTAAGACGGCTGCGCGGGATAGGCCGGGGGCGGAGGCGGCGCCACATAGCGCGGCGCGGCGTAACCCGGCACCTGCGCACCTCTTGAGTACATGCACTGCTGATACGCAATGTTGTAAGCGCGCTGCGCACTGCCCTGCGTGTCGCCATAAGAACCCGCACCGCCCGCGCTACCCGCTAGCAGGCCGATGCCCGCGCCCACGCCGGCCCCCTGGCTGTTGCCGCCGATCAACGCCCCGGCCGCGGCCCCGATGCCAGTGGCAAGGGCTGCCGAGGTCACGCCGGAATTGCTCGCGCCGCCTTGGTAGGGCGCGGCCTGCTGCTGCGCAAACTGGCGGCAGCTCGCATCAATCGCCTGAAACTGCTCGAAAGGCATACCCGGCGCCGGCATGACCGCAATCGTGGGCCCGAGCGGCGCGGTGGCACAGCCCCCCAGCACGAGCGCGCCCACAGCGGCAGGAAAAAGAAAAAAGGGACGGGAAAACCGAAGGTTTCGATAAAACCGAAGGTTTCGATAAATTCGCATGATGCTTCCTCGATAGATCGTTATAAAAAGAGTGGAAAGCGTGAATCACTTGGCTGACGGCGGAGGCGGTGAGGCAGGCACCGGCGTCCACCCGCCTGGGCAGACCGAGACATAGGGGTAGTAACCCGCCGGGCTCTGGCAGTAGTACCAGAACGACTGCGGCGCCGGGCCGGGCGGCAGCGACTGCACCACCACCGGCTGCCGCTCCACCACCACCGGAGGGCTCCAGGTGGACCAGCCGCCATAGCCCGGATATGGCTCATACCAACCGGGCTCATACCAGCCGCCGCCCCAGCCAGATCCCCAACCCGGCCCCCAGCCTGTGCCCCAGGTCGAGCCGTAGTAAACCGGTACGCCAATGCCGATGCTCCAATGCACGCGCGCCTGAGCCATGCCCGGCACGAGCAAGACCCCGGCCGCCGCGGCGGCCAACAAAGCCATCTTGATACGAGAGAAGGGATGCATATCAACTCTTTTCTGATTGGAACCCGGCCGCCTGACCAAGTTCCGCCACACGCCCACAACAATACCTACCACAGGCTTTGCACTTTAACGAGCATCAGCCCCAGACGGGGGACACCCCAGAAGTAACAGGAATGCAAATTTTTAATTCGGATGGATGGCAGACTGTTTCTGGTCAACAGCTTGGCATGTGCGCGCGTTACAGTTGCGGCCGCAGCGCGGTCCATTAGCCCACGTTCGAGGCTGTGACGCGTATTCCTGAGTGCTTCCTTGGTGATCTGATGCGTAAATTCCTGTTTGTTTTCACGGTCTTGTTGGCGCAGGCCGGTTTGGCGCAGGCCAAGGACGATGTGGTGGTGGTGCTCGATTCGGGCGACGCCCGCATCACCCTGATCAACCAGGACACCCGCCAGCCCATCGGCAGCTTTGCCACAGGCAAGGAGCCGCACCACCTGATGGCCACGCCGAACAATCAAGACCTGATCGTCGCCAACGCGGTGAGCAACGATCTGATGCTGCTCAACCCGCAGACGGGCAAGCCCATCGGCAGCGTGGCCAACATTCCCGATCCCTATCAGATCGGTTTTTCGCCCGATCACCGCTGGTTCGTGGTGAACTGCCTGCGGCTGAACCGGGTGGACATTTACAGCTACGACCAGGGCAAGTTTCTGCTCGCCAAGCGCATTCCGCTCAAGTCGCTGCCCAGCCACATGGCGTTCACCGCCGACAGCAAGACGGTGTACATCAGCCTGCAGGACACGAATTCCATCGCCGCCATCGACCTGCCCACGCAAACCGTAATGTGGACGCTGAAAGTGGGCGAAACCCCGGCCGGGCTGTGGCTGACGCCGGGCGACAAAACCCTGCTGGTGGCGCTCACCGGCAGCGATGCGGTGGTGGCCGTCGATCCGCGCACCCGCACAGTGTTCAAGCGCATCGTCACCGGCAAGGCGGCGCACAACTTCCGCTCCATGGCCGACGGGCGGCATGTGCTGGTGAGCAACCGGGTGTCAAACACCATCAGCATTCTCGACATGGACACCCTCACCAAGGTGGGCGACATCACCGGCCTGCGCCCGGGGCCGGACGATATGGAGCTGTCCGCCGACCGCCGCTGGCTGTGGGTGACCTTCCGCTTCGCCCGCTCGGTGGGGGTGATCGACATGGATACGCGCAAGCTGGTGGATGTGATTCCGGTGGGCAAGTCGCCGCATGGCATCTACTTCTACAACCGCGCGCCGTTCTACGACAACCTGCCGCCGCTTTCCACGCTGGCGCGCCAGCAGGCTGCGTCACTGCACCTGAAGCCGACCACGACCATCGCCGCCACGCGCTGACTTCCTGCCCCCTCCGCCATGCTCAATCCGCTCGACTGGATCAGCCACGCCACCAGCCTGCTCATCGGCGAGGCGCAGACCTGGGTGTTCGTCACCCTGGTGCAGCCGGTGCTCTACCACTTTCACCTCATGGTGGATGACGATTTCGCCTATGACGGCGTGCTGTGGTTTCTCGCCGGGATGCTGCAGATCGGGGTGGTGTATGCCGTGTTGCGTCCGCTCGAAGCGCTGCGGCCGCTTGAAGTCTGGCCCAACCGCCGCGCGGTGCGGGTGGATGTGCTCTACACCTTCATCAACCGCCTGGGGCTGATCAATCTGGTGCTGTTTTTCACCCTGCAACCCGCGTTTGACGGCCTGCAGGAATGGTTCCGCCTGCGCGGCATCGACAACCTCAACCTCGACGCACTGTGGCCCGGCATCACCGACCGGCCGTTGATCAGCTTTCTGATCTACCTGATCGTGCTCGATTTCGCCGGTTACTGGTATCACCGCGCCCAGCACCAGATCCAGTGGTGGTGGGAGCTGCATGCGGTGCACCACAGCCAGCGTCAGCTCAGCCTCTGGTCGGACGACCGCAACCATTTGCTCGATGATGTGCTGATGGCGGCATTTTTCGCCGCATTGGCCCTGATCATCGGGGTGCCGCCCTCGCAGTTCGTCGCCCTGTCGCTGGTCTCGGGGGCGCTGCAAAGCCTGCAACATGCCAACACCCGGCTGTCTTTCGGCTGGCTGGGCGAACGGTTGCTGGTGAGCCCGCGCTTTCACCGCCTGCACCACGCGGTGGGCTACGGCCACGAGCTCGGCCACCAGAACAATGCGCGGCTGTATGGCTGCAATTTCGGCGTGCTGCTGCCGTGGTGGGACGTACTGTTCCGCTCGGCCGACTTCACCACCCCGCTGCAACCCACCGGGGTGCGCGCCCAGCTTGCCGCGCCAGACGGCCAGGGCGTCGATTACGGCGAGGGCTTCTGGGCGCAGCAGTGGCTCGGTCTGCGGCGCATGAGCCAGCGGCTGTTTGTGCGAGTGGCCGCCACAGACCTCGCTGACCGTCAGCCCGGGTGACAGTGGGCCTGACCGGGGCCGATGCAGGCATCGGTCTCGATCTGCACGGTGGCGTGTTCGATGTCGAGCGCGTCGTGCAGCCGCGCGTGCACGGCGCACAGCGTGGCCTGCGGATCGGCGGCCGCCTCGAGCCGCACATGCAGCGTGACCACCGGCTCGGCGCCGTCGAGCGACCAGACATGCACATGATGTGCGCTAGCCACCCCCGACACATCTGAGAGCGCCTCGCGCACCTGCGCCGCGGTGAGTCCGGGCGGCGCGCCTTCGAGCAGCACATGGGCGCTGTCGCGGGTCAGGCGCCAGCCTGATCGCAGAATAAGCACCGACACCAGCAGCGATAGCAACGGATCGGCCACCGTCCAGCCAAACACCAGAATCAGCCCCGCCGCCACAATGGCCGCCGCCGAGCCCAGCAGGTCGGACAGCACATGCAGCCGGGCGCCGCGCTCGTTGAGCGACTCGCCCCCAGTGAGGGCGAACAGCGCGGCGAGATTGGCCACGGCGCCCAGCACGGCGATAACCAGCATCCAGCCGCCTTCCACCGCCTCGGGCTGCCACAGCCGATACAAGGCCTCGACCACGAGGCCTGCGGTCAAAACCAGCAGCGCCAGCCCGTTGACGAAGGCCGCCAGCGTCTGCCAGCGGCCGTTGCCGTAGGTCATGGCCGCCTTGGGCGCGCGCGCGCTCAGGCGAATGGCGATCAGGGCGAACAGCAGGGCGGCACTGTCCGCCGCCATGTGCACCGCGTCCGACAGCAGGGCGAGCGAATTGACCCACCAACCGCCCACCGCCTCGACCGCGGTGAACGCCAGCAACACCGCCAGCGCCCACGCCAGCCGCTGCGCACTCGCGCCCCGGGCGTGGTCGTGGCCTGAGTGTGCATGCGGGTGCGCGTGAGAGTGGGCATGATCGTGACCATGCCCCTCGTGCGCGGAATCACCCGCGGGGTGCCCGTGCATGACGATTCAGACGCCCCAGACCACCGGGGTATCCGCCTGCTGGCAGCGCTTGAGCATCTGAATAAACGGCCAAGCGCGCTGCTTCAGGCCGATCGGCTGGGCGGAGGAAACCACCTGCCCGTCGGCCGTGGCAGACTCCACGGCCGCGCTGCGCGCCTGCTCTTCCTCATTCACGGCGGCTTCGAGCGCGGCGATGGCGGCGGGCATTTCGGCCGGCTCGATGATGCCCTGCGGCTCGGCCGATTTGCCGATGATGGACAAAATGCGCTGAGCCGGGCCGACGTTCATGAACAAATCGCTATCGGCCTTCGATTGAAACTTGTAGATCATGGGAATGTGCTCCATTCAGCGAGACGCCGACGCGCCGTCTCTACGCCGCATTGTGCCCGCCAGAAGCGGGCGCTGTCATGCGGAGGTTCCGCAGCACTTTGGGTCAAGCGTCCTGAACGCCCCCAGGGCCGGGCTGCGACGTTTTGCCGCGCCACTTTGCCGCTCGCAGACAACACCCGCGCCTAGGGAATTCCCTGACCTTGCGCCAAATCAAAAAAGTGAGATACATCGACGCCTATCCTTGCTCCGCGTTCTTCGAGGCTATGTCGGGACAGTTGGTTTCTCGCCCGGCGCCGTGAAGAACCCGCAGATCGACACAACAGGAGCGCCAAAATGATCGACACCCTCGTCGTGGACTTATCGCGGTGGCAGTTTGCCTCCACCGCGCTATACCACTTCCTTTTCGTCCCCCTCACCCTGGGCATCAGCTTCATGATCGCCGCCATGGAGACGGTTTACGTCACCACCGGCAAAACGATCTACCGCGACATGACCCAGTTCTGGGGCAAGCTGTTTCTCATCAACTTCGCCCTGGGCGTGGCCACCGGCCTGACCATGGAGTTCGAATTCGGCACCAACTGGTCGTTTTATTCCAGTTTCGTCGGCGACATCTTCGGCGCTCCGCTGGCCATTGAAGGGCTGATGGCCTTCTTCATGGAATCCACCATGATCGGCATGATGATCTTCGGCTGGAAACGCCTGACCAAAGGCCAACACCTGCTGGTGACCTATCTGGTGGCCATCGGCTCCAACCTGTCCGCTCTCTGGATTCTGGTGGCCAACGGCTTCATGCAAGACCCGCAGGGCGCCGCGTTCAACCCGGTGACCATGCGCATGGAACTCACCGATTTCGGCGCGCTGATCTTCAGCCCTGATGCGCAGGCCAAGTTTGTGCATACCAGCATCGCTGGTTACGTCACCGCCGCCGTGTTCGTGGCCGGGGTGAGCGCCTGGTACATGGTGCGCAACCGCCATATGGATCTTGCGCGTCGCTCCTTCCGCATGGCCGCCCTGTTCGGCGTGCTGTCCACCGCGGGTGTCATCACCCTGGGTGACGCGCTGGGCTTCGTCGGCGCACATGCGCAGCCGTCCAAGCTCGCCGCCATGGAAGCCATGTGGCAAACCGAGGAGGCGCCCGCTCCGTTCAATGTGGTGGCCTGGCCCTCGCAGAGCGAGCAGAAGAACGTCTGGTCCATCCAGGTGCCGTATGTGCTCACGCCGCTGTTGACCCACACCCTCACCAAGGTCGTGCCCGGCATCGATCAGATCGAGGCGGACGCAGCGCAGCGCATCAAAAACGGCATTCCGGCGGTGGAAGCGCTCAAGCTGTTGAGCAAGAACCCCAACGATGCAGCCGCCATGGCGCAGTTCAAGGCGCACGAGAAAGACCTGGGCTACGGCTTCCTGGTGACCCGCTACGCGCCTGACCAAGACGTTTCCAAGGCCACCGAGGCGGATATCGCCAAGGCCGCCAAGGACACCATCCCCGAGGTCTCGGTGATTTTCTGGACCTTCCGCATCATGGTGGGCCTGGGTTTGCTGATGCTGGCTTACTTCGTCTACGCCGCCATGCTCACCATCAGCGGCAAGCTGGAGCACCCGAAGAACCGCTGGTTCCTCAAATTCGCCCCCTGGATGATTCCCGTGCCCTTCCTCGCCTGCGAAATGGGCTGGATCGTCGCTGAAGTGGGCCGTCAGCCCTGGACCGTGTTCGGCATGCTGCCCACCTGGATGTCTGCATCCAGCCACAGCGTGGGCTACATGATCTTCTCGCTGGTGGGCTTTGTGTCGCTGTACTCCATCTTCATCGCCGTCGAGATGTATCTGATGGTCAAGGCCATCAAGCAAGGGCCGGAAGAGCACGGCACGCCGTCGACCCCCGTCAGCCACAAACCGCAGCCCTCGTTCGGCGGTGGTTTCGCCCCCAACCCGGCCGCTCCCATGAGCGCCCATAAGGAGTAAATAGTCATGGACTTGTATCTCATCCTTCAAGTCTTGTGGTGGGTCCTGCTCGGCGTGCTGTTCGTCGGGCTGGGCACCATGGTCGGCATGGACATGGGCGTGGGCACGTTGCTGCGCTTCATCGGCAAAACCGATACCGAGCGCCGCACCATGCTCAACGCCATCGGCCCCCACTGGGACGGCAATCAGGTGTGGTTCATCCTCGGCGGCGGCGCGATTTTCGCGGCCTACCCGCTGATCTATGCCACTTCGTTCTCCGGTCTGTACGTGGTCATTCTGCTGCTGCTGTGGAGCATGATCGTGCGCCCGCTGGGGTTTGAATACCGCAGCAAGATCGCCTCGCCGGCCTGGCGCAACGCCTGGGACTGGACGCTGCTGCTCAGCGGCGCGCTGCCGATGATCATCTTCGGCGCCGCCATGGGCAATATGCTCATGGGCGTTCCCTTCCACTTCGAGTGGAACCTGCGCTCGGTCTACACCGGCAGCTTCATCTTCCTGTTCAACCCGTTCTCGGTGCTGGCCGGCCTGCTGTCGCTGTCGCTGTCGGTCTATATGGGTGGCGTGATGATGATGGGCCGCGCGCCCGAACCCGTCGCGGGCCGCGCCCGCACTGCAGCGGGCTATGCCGCGCTGGCCGCCATCGTGCTGTTCGCGGTGCTCGGCGTGTGGGTCAGCATGGTCAACGGCTACAAGATCGTGAGCTTCCCCGGAGCCGGCGTGCCGCAAACTCCGCTGCAGCAGACGGTCGAACTGGTGCCCGGTGGCTGGCTGTCCAACTACAAGAGCCACCCCATCCTCTGGGCCGTGCCCTTGCTCGGTTTTGCCGGTCTGTTCTTCGGCTGGATGAGCGTGCGCGGCAACAAGCATACGCTGGCCTGGTGGCTGGGCGCGGTGTCGTGGATCGGGGTCATCGGCACCATCGGCGTGGCCATGTTCCCCTTCCTCATGCCGTCGAGCTCCAACCCCTCGCAAAGCCTGACCCTCTGGAATTCCATCTCCAGTGAAACCACGCTGCTGTGGATGACCGGCTGGACCGTGGTGTTCGTGCCCATCATTTTCTGGTACACCAGCTGGGCGTTCTACGTCATGCGCGGCAAGGTCGATCCGAAGGAAGTCGAAGCCGACCCCCACGCTTATTGAGCAAGGACCTCATCATGAAAAACTTCCTTTATTTCGTGCTCTTCATGACCATCGCGCTGATTGCGATCGTCATCGGCGTGATCATCGGCGACTACGCCTCCTGGTACTTCGCCTGGATCGTGGGCACCGCAATGATCGTGCTGGTTTCTGCCGCCTCGGGCGCCTTTTTCGACGCCCAGGAAGATGAGCGCCGCAACGGCGGCGCCTCACGCGGCGGCCACTGAGTCACCGCCACACCAAAGGCTCTCGCATCGCTGCAGAGCCTTGCTCTAGGGCCAGGGCAACCTGGCCCTTTTTATTGAAACCTTCGGTTTTGCTGAAACCCTTGGTTTTCATGGATGACAGCAATGAAAAAAATGCTCTCTCTCGCGCTGTTCCTGATCATTGGGGCCGTTGTGATCGGCATCGGCATCCTCGTAGGCAGCAACGCCTCGTGGTACTTCGCCTGGATTTTCGGCACCGCTTTCTTCGTGCTGCTGCTGGCAGGCGCCGTCATGTGGTTTGAGCGTCTGGACGAACAACGTTGCGCCGAGCCGCCCCAACCGAACTCACCGAACTGACCGAACCCAGCGAACTACCGCCCCCTTACCGCCGCAATGCCGCCGCCTCACTGGCTAAGGCGGTGATAGCGCCCCAGTCGTGCGCGGCCAAGGCCGCTTCGGGTGCCAGCCAGGAGCCGCCCACGCAGCCTACATTGGGCAGCGCCAGATAGGCCGCGGCGTTGCCCGGGTGAATGCCCCCAGTGGGACAGAACAGCAATTGCGGCAGCGGCCCATGCAACGACTTGAGCAGCGCCTGACCGCCGACGGCTTCGGCCGGGAACAGTTTCATCGCGGTGAAACCCGCGTCTAGCGCCGTCATGGCTTCGCTGGCGGTGGCCACGCCGGGCACGAAGGGCAAGCTGCTAAGGCGGGTGGCCGCCAGCAGCGCCGGCGTCAGCCCGGGACTGATGCCGAACAAAGCGCCGGCGTCTTGCGCGCGCTGCCAGTCGGTCGGGCTCAGCACGGTGCCCGCGCCCACCAGCGCACCGGGCACGCGGTCGAGAATCTGACGGATGGCGTCCAGCGCCGCCGGGGTGCGCAGCGTCACCTCCAGCGTGCGGATGCCGCCGGCCACCAGCGCCGTGGCCAGATCGACGGCCAGCCCGGCATCGCGGATCACCAGCACGGGCATCACCGGCCCGGCGCGCAGCAGTTCTTCGGCGGTCATCGCGAGGCTCCTGCTGCGACGGGCGCTGCGGACAGGGCGGGCTCGGGTTTGGCCCAGTCGGGATGCTCAAAGCTGGTCGCCCCCTGCTCGGCGCCGTCCACATGGTGGCGGAAGGCAGCGAACAGTTCACGGCCCACGCCGTATTGGCGTCGGCTGAGATCGATGGTCTGCGCTTCGCGCGCGGCCCAGGCTTCGGGCGGCACTTCGGCGTTGACTTCTCCGGTGTGGGCGTTCAGGGTGATGACATCGCCTTCGCGCACCTTGGCGATCGGCCCGCCGTGCGCCGCCTCGGGCGTGACGTGAATGGCCGAGGGCACTTTGCCGGAGGCGCCCGACATGCGCCCGTCGGTCACCAGCGCCACCTTGAAACCGCGCTCCTGCAGCACGCCCAGCGTGGGCATGAGCTTGTGCAGCTCGGGCATGCCGTTGGCCGCCGGTCCCTGAAAACGGATGACGGCGGCGAAGTCGCGCTCAAGCTCGCCGCGTTGGAAGGCGGCGAGCAGGTCGTCCTGATCGTCAAAGATGAGGGCGGGTGCGGTGATCACGCGGTATTCGGGTTTGACCGCCGAAACCTTGATGACGGCGCGCCCCAGATTGCCCGTCATGAGTTTGAGGCCGCCGTCTGGGGCGAACGGGTCGGAGACGGGCCGCAAAATGTCGCGGTCGAGCGTCTCGTCGTTCACCGGGCGCCAGACGAGCTGGCCGCCATCGAAGCCCGGCTCCTGCGCGTAGCGCGCCAGCCCGGGCCCCGCCACGGTCTGCACATCAGGGTGCAGCAGCCCTGCGGCGAGCAGTTCGCGGATGACAAAGCCCATGCCCCCGGCCGCATGGAACTGATTGACGTCGGCCCGGCCATTGGGGTAGAGCTTGGTGAGCGTCGGCACGGCCTTGGAGAGATCGTCGAAGTCGGTCCAGTTGATGTCGATGCCGGCCGCCCGGGCGATGGCCACGAGGTGGATGGTGTGGTTGGTCGAGCCGCCGGTGCACAGCAGGCCGACGAGACCGTTGACGATCACGCGCGCATCGACCAGTTCGCCAATCGGGGTGTACTCCGGGCCTTCGGCAGAAATCGCCACGGCGCGGGTGGCAGCGGCGCGGGTGAGCGCTTCGCGCAGCGGCGTGCCGGGGTTGACGAAGGCCGAGCCGGGCAGGTGCAGGCCCATGATCTCCATGAGCATCTGGTTGGAGTTGGCCGTGCCGTAGAAGGTGCAGGTGCCTGCGCTGTGATACGACTGCATCTCGGCTTCGAGCAGTTCGGCGCGGCCGATCTTGCCTTCGGCATACAGCGCGCGGATGCGGGCCTTCTCGTCGTTGCCCATGCCGCTGGTCATGGGGCCGCCGGGCACGAAAATGCCAGGCAGATGGCCGAAAGCCAGGGCGCCGATGAGCAGGCCGGGCACGATCTTGTCGCACACCCCGAGATAAAGCCCGGCGTCGAACATCTGGTGGCTCAACGCCACCGCCGTGGCCATGGCGATGACATCGCGCGAAAACAGCGACAGCTCCATGCCGGCCTGCCCCTGGGTCACGCCGTCGCACATCGCGGGCACGCCCCCGGCGAACTGCGCCGTGGCGCCCGCCGACTGCGCGGCCTCTTTGATCCAGGCCGGAAACGCGCTCAGCGGCTGGTGCGCCGAGAGCATGTCGTTGTACGCGGAAACGATGGCCAGATTGGGCCGCGACTGCGGGGTGATTTCCTTGAGCATCAGCTTGGCCGGCGCCGGTGCGGCCGCCATCGCGTGCGCCAGGTTGGTGCAGGAGAGGTGCCCGCGCTCGACCTTGCTGCCCCGCGCCGCGCGCACGCGCGCCAGATAAGCCTCGCGCCGCGCCGCGCTGCGCGCCTCGATGCGCTGCGTCACGGCCACCAATACGGGATGCAAAGAAGACATGGCAACTCCAAACTGTCATTTAACGATAGGCCGCGATACTTGTGCGGGCAACTAATTGCGCAAGCAATACCGGTACCAGCGATACTCCAGACCAAAGGTCATAAAGAGGGCTTAAACCCGCTTCATGAGGCAACATACTATGCCTACCCTACTGGCAAGGTTGCTCAGATTACACCCTCAAGATGACCTCGAATCTCCTGCTTCCTGCAACCCGCCTGGTCGGCGACGTCGGCGGCACCAATGCCCGATTCGCCCTGCAAACCGCGCAAGGGCTCAGCGATATTCGCGTGCTGCCCACGGCGGATTACGCCCGCTTTGCCGATGCGCTGCTCGCCTATCTTGCCGCCGTCGGCGCGACAGCCGTGCGCCACGTCGCCATCGGCATCGCCAACCCGGTATATGGCGACCAGATTCGCATGACCAACCATCACTGGGCCTTTTCCATCGCCCAGACCCGCGCCGAGCTGGGGCTGGAGACCTTTCTGGTGCTCAACGATTTCGCCGTGCTCGCGCGCGCCCTGCCCGAGTTGCCCGCGGCCGAGCTTGTTCAGGTGGGCGGCGGCAGCGCCGTGCCCGGCGCGCCGCTGGCGCTGCTGGGCGCGGGCACCGGCCTGGGCGTTTCGGGCCTGATTCCCACGGCCGGGGGCGGCTGGATGCCGCTGGCGGGCGAGGGCGGCCATGTGAGCTTCGCCCCGTATGACGAGCGCGAGGTCGAAGTCTGGCGGCTGGCGCACGCGCGTTTCGGCCATGTTTCGGCCGAGCGTCTGCTCAACGGTGCGGGCATGGCGTTTTTGCACCAAGCGCTCGGGCAAATCGCCGGGCAGACGCCGCCCGAGCGCAGCGCCGCTGAGATCACCCGCCTGGCCCTGGACGGCAGCGACGCGCTATGCCACGACACAGTGACGCTGTTCTGCACCCTGCTGGGCACGGTGGCGGCCGATCTGACCATCACCCTGGGCGCGCGCGGCGGGGTGTATATCGGCGGCGGCATCGTGCCGCGGCTGGGCGATTTCTTTCGGCATTCCCCGTTCCGCCAGCGCTTCGAAGACAAAGGGCGCACCTCGCCTTATCTGCGCGACATTCCGGCCTGGGTCATCCACAGCCCCTGGCCCGCCTTGCTCGGCGCAGCGGCAGCGCTCGATCAGTTTCTGCAGTCGCGCTGACTCTTGCCCCCCCCTGGAAACCGCATGGCGCCTACCCGGGCGTGTCGGCGAAGGCAAGAGGGGCGGCGGGCGGCGGGCCTTCGGCGTCGAAACGTTCAAACCCCGTGTAGCACAGGAAGTGGCGACCCGCCGCGCGGCCGAACAGGGTCATGCCCAGCGTTTCGGCCAGCTGGTGGCCCATGGCGGTCACTCCGTTGCGCGACACGATGATGGGCACGCCCATCCGGGCCGACTTGATCACCATTTCGCTGGTGAGCCGCCCGGTGGTGTAGAACACCTTGTCGCCCCCCGGCACGCCGTGCACCGCCATCCACCCGGCGACGGTGTCGATGGCGTTGTGGCGGCCGACGTCTTCGACAAAGCATTGCAGCGCGTCGCCGTGAAACAGCGCGCAGCCGTGCACCGATCCGGCCTGGCGGTGCACGCTGTCGCGCAGCTTCATCTGGTCGAGCAGGCTGATCAGCGTGGCGTGGCTCAGGCGCGCGGCCTGCGCGTCGGGCAGGCGGGTCTGGCCCAGTTGCGCCATCGCGTCGCCAAAGACCGTACCCTGCCCGCAACCGGTGGTGACGACGCGGCGCGCGATGCGGGCTTCGAGGTCGCTAATGCCGGTGCGGGTGCGCACCGCCGCGGCTTCGACCGCCCAGTCCACATCGATGCCGTCGATCTCGCCCGCCAGCTCGACCAGGCCCTGATTGAGCAGGTAGCCGAGCACCAGCAGTTCGGGATTCGCGCCCAGGGTCATCAGCGTGACCAGCTCGCGTTTGTCGAGGTAGATCGTCAGCGGGCGTTCGGTCGGGATGTCGATCTGCCGGTGCTCGCCATGCTGATCGAGTATCCAGATCGGCCGCACGACCTCGCAGCGCGCCTGACTGAGGCGGGGCGCGTCGGGCCGACGCGGCAGCGCCACGGCCTCGAAGGCTGTGGGCGCAGCGGTCTCCAAGGCGGGCTGATCGCCCTGATCGCCCATAGGGCCTATGTTGCCTGCTCCGAAATCTCGGCCCCGCTGCGGGCGAAACCCGCAACCGGCGCCAGCGTGCCGCCTGCGCTCACGGCCACCGCGCAGTACTTGAACTCGGGAATCTTGCCGAAAGGATCGAGCGCCGGATTGGTCAGCAGATTGGCCGCGGCCTCGTAATAGGCGAAGGGAATGAACACGGCGCCATCAGGCGTGCCGTCATCGCGCCGCGCGGTGAGCACCACGGCGCCGCGGCGCGAACGCACGGTGATGGGCTCGCCCGGCTGCACGCCGAGTTTGCGCAGCTCGGCCGAATTCATCGAGGCGGTAGGCATCGGCTCGATAGCGCCCAGCACGGCCGAGCGCCGCGTCATGCTGCCGGTGTGCCAGTGTTCGAGCTGGCGGCCGGTGATGAGCACCTGCGGAAACTCCGCATCGGGCCGCTCGGACGCTGGAATGATGTCGGCCGGCACCAGCTTGACGCGGCCGTCCGCGGTTGGAAAACGGTCTGCGAACACAATGGGCTGCCCCGGGTCTTGCGGCGTGAGGCAGGGATAGGTCACACTGCCCTCGCGCTCCAGCCGCTCCCAGGTAATGCCGCCGATGGCCGCCGCCATGGTCTGGCGCATTTCTTCATACACCGCGGCCACACCCTGCTCCGGGCCGGGGTAGTGCCAGTTCAGCCCCATGCGCGCGGCCATCTGCTGGATGATCCACAGATCGGGTCGCGCATCGCCCGGCGGGTTCAGTGCGCGCCGCCCCAGTTGCACCATGCGGTCGGTGTTGGTGACAGTGCCGGTCTTCTCGGGCCAGGCGCTCGCGGGCAGCACCACATCGGCCAGCCAGGCGGTCTCGGTCATGAAAATGTCTTGAACCACCAGATGTTCCAGCGCGCACAGCGCCTGCCGCGCGTGGTTCAGATCGGGATCGCTCATCGCCGGGTTTTCGCCCTCGACATACATGCCGCGAATCTTGTGCGGGTCGCTGTCGGGCGCCAGGCATTTGTGCATGATCTCGACCACGGTGTAGCCGGGCTTGTCGTCGAGCCGCGTCTGCCAGAACGCCTCGAACCACGCATGCGCCTGCGGATTGCTGACGGGCTGGTAGTTCGGGTACATCATGGGAATGAGACCGGCGTCGCTCGCGCCCTGCACATTGTTCTGCCCGCGCAGGGGATGCAGCCCGCTGCCAGGCTTGCCGATCTGGCCGGTCACGCTGGTCAGCGCGATGAGGCAGCGCGCGTTGTCGGTGCCGTGCACATGCTGGCTGATGCCCATGCCCCACAGAATCATCGAGGCTTTGCTGGTGGCGAAGGCGCGGGCCACTTCGCGGATGGTCTCGGCCGGTATGCCGCAGATCGGCGCCATGGCCTCGGCGCTGTAGCCCTGGATGTTTTGTTTCAGCGCCTCGAAGTTGCTGGCGCGCTGCGTGACGAACTCCTGATCGACCAAACCTTCTTCGATGACGGTGTGAATCATGGCGTTGAGCAGGGCCACGTCGGTATCGGGGCGGAACTGCAGCGTGCGCCAGGCATGGCGACCGATGTCGGTCACGCGCGGATCGGCCAGCACGATCTTGGTGCCGCGCTGGGCGGCGTTTTTCATCCAGGTGGCCGCCACCGGGTGATTGGCCGTGGGGTTGGAGCCGATCACCAGAATGAGCTCGGCATGCTCCACATCGTTGACCTGGTTGCTCACCGCGCCCGAGCCCACCCCTTCGAGCAGCGCGGCCACACTGGACGCATGGCACAGCCGAGTGCAGTGATCGACGTTGTTGCTGCCGAAGCCGATGCGCACCAGCTTCTGGAACAGATAGGCCTCTTCGTTGCTGCCCTTGGCCGAGCCGAAACCGGCCAGCGCCTTGTCACCGTGGCGGGTGCGCAGGTCTTTGAGCTTGCCGGCGGCGAAGTCGAGCGCTTCTTCCCAGGTGGCCTCGCGGAAGGCGTCTCGCCAGTCGCCCTGGCGTGACAGCAGGGCCGGGTCTTTGGGCACGCCGGGCTTGCGGATCAGCGGTCGGGTCAGGCGTTGCGGGTGGTGCGCGTAGTCGAAGCCAAAGCGGCCTTTGACGCACAGGCGGCCGTGGTTGGCGGGGCCGTCGCGGCCATCGACGCTGACGATGATCTCGTCTTTCACGTTGTAGGTGATCTGGCAGCCCACGCCGCAGAACGGACAGACCGAATCGACCTGGCGATCAACCGTCTGCGCGCCGATGTGGGTCTTGGGCATGAGCGCGCCCGTGGGGCAGGCCTGCACGCACTCGCCGCAGGCCACGCAGGTGCTGTCGCCCATGGGGTCGTGCAGGTCGAACACGATTTCGCTGTGATGGCCGCGAAAGGCGTAGCCGATGACGTCGTTGACCTGCTCTTCGCGGCAGGCGCGCACGCAGCGGTTGCACTGAATGCAGGCATCGAGGTTGACCGCCATCGCCGGGTGCGACACGTCGGGCGCGGGCTGGGCGCGGCGGGTGAGTGCCCCCTGGGCCGGGCTGTGCCCTGCCCGCCCCCCGAGGGGGTCAAGAACACTTGGGGCGGCCCGGCGTGTTCTTGAAATCGCCACCAGCGCCGGTCGCACCTGCACGCTTTGGCGCGAGGCCCAGTCGCTGAGTTCGCCGTGCGGGCGGGTGGCGTCGTCGCCCAGCCATTTGTAGCCCTTTTCGGGCAGGTCGGACAGCAACATTTCGAGCACCATGTTCTGGCTCTTCACCGCGCGCGGGCTGTCGGCATGCACCTTCATGCCCTCGGTTGCGGTGCGGCAGCAGCTTGGCGCGAGCACACGCTCGCCGTCGATCTCGACCATGCAAGCGCGGCAGTTTCCATCGGGCCGGTAGCCGGGTTTGTGGCACAGCCTCGGTATCGCAACGCCGTGGCGGTCGGCCAGCTCCAGCAGGGTTTCGCCTTCGAGCGCCTGCACCGGGCGGCCATTGAGTTCAAGCTCGATCGTGTTCATTCAAGACACCTCGTGAGCAAAATAGGTCTGCACGCAGCGCACCGGGTTGGGCGCCGCCTGTCCGAGGCCGCAGATGGAGGCGTCGGCCATGACCTGATTCAGGTCTTCGAGCGTGGCGTGATCCCATTGCGGAGCCTGCATGAGTTGCGCGGCCTTGCCGGTGCCGACGCGGCAGGGCGTGCACTGGCCGCAGCTTTCGTGCTCGAAAAAGCGCATGACGTTGAGCGCGGCGTCGCGGGCGCGGTCTTGGTCGCTGAGCACGATGATGGCCGCCGAACCGATGAAGCAGCCGTGGGGCTGCAAGGTGTCGAAGTCGAGCGGCACATCGGCCAGCCGCGCCGGCAGAATGCCCCCGGAAGCGCCGCCGGGCAGGTAGGCGTATAGCGTGTGGCCGTCGAGCATGCCGCCGCAATAGGTTTCGACCAGTTCCTTCAAGGTGATGCCCGCCGGGGCGAGTTTCACCCCGGGCGACTTCACCCGGCCGCTGACGCTGAACGAACGCAGCCCCTTGCGGCCATTCAGCCCAAAGCTGCTGAACCAGGCCGCGCCACGCTCGACGATATCGCGCACCCAGTACAGGGTCTCGAAGTTGTGTTCGAGTGTGGGGCGACCGAACAGGCCGATTTCAGCGATGTAGGGCGGACGCATGCGCGGTTCGCCACGCTTGCCTTCGATACTCTCGATCATTGCCGACTCTTCGCCGCAGATATACGCTCCCGCGCCGCGCCGCAGCTCGATGTGCGGCAGCGCGCAGGGCGGATCGGCCTGCAGCCGGGCAATCTCGCGCTCCAGCAGGGCGCGACCGCCGTGGTACTCGTCGCGCAGGTAGAGGTAGCAGGTGGAAATGCCCACCACCTGCGCGGCGATCAGCACGCCCTCGAGAAAGCGGTGCGGGTCGCGCTCAAGATAGGTGCGATCCTTGAAGGTCCCCGGCTCGCCCTCGTCGATATTCACCGCCATCAGCCGGGGCGCGGGGTAGTTGCGCACGATGCCCCATTTACGCCCTGCAGGAAAACCCGCGCCGCCCAGGCCGCGCAGCCCCGAGTCGCTCAAGGCTTTGATCACATCTTCCGCTGAGCGCTGGCCACTGGCCACAGCGGCCGCCAGCGCATAGCCGCCCCGCGCCCGGTAAGCGTCGTAGCCGACATAGGCCGGGGTCACCTCGCCTGACCCGTTGGTGACCGCCTGAGGGCCCTCTGCGGCCAGGTCGAAGTCTGCGTCACCTGCGGGCAGCGGATGCTGCAGGCGCTGGTTTGCCACGCTCTCGCGCACCGTGTCTGGCGTGGCATGGGCCACCGGCCATTGCCCCACCACCACCACCGGCGCCTGCTCGCAGCGACCCACGCAAGGCGTGGGCATCACGCGCACCTCGGCGCCGAGCAATTGCGGCAGGCGCTGCAGAAGATCGTTTGCCCCGGCCAGCGAGCACGACAGGCTGTCGCACACACGCACGGTGATGGCCGCAGGCTGGGCATCGTCGCGCAGCACTTCGAAGTGGTGATAGAAAGTCGCTACCTCGTACACCTCGGCCATCGGCAGATTCATCAACCGGGCCAGCGCCACCAGATGGCGCTCGTGCAGCCCGTGCCACGGGTCATTGATGCGGTGCAGGTGCTCGATCAGCAGATCGCGGCGGTGCGGCCCGGCGCCGATGAGTTGCTGCACCTCGGCCAGCGCCTGCGGCTCAGGCTGGCGCCCCTTGAGCTTGCCCCGACGCCGGGCACGCCCGCGCATTTCATCGGCCGAAGCCAGAACCACGGCGGAGGAGTCGGAAGATTGAGAGGAATCGGTCATGGTTTTTCAGCGGAACATCGATGCTCCGCACGCTGGAATTGTTTTGGCAAGGGCGCCAAGCTCGCGCTGCTGCTGCGCGCATCCCTGTCACCGCATCTCTGTCACTTTAGCCGCTGCGAGTTGCACGCGCCAGAACACTGAATTCGGCTCAGTCGATGCGAGCACAACGAATAAAAAAGCCCAGCGCCGCTCAAGCGCCGGGCTTATGACCACCTTTATCGAACTGGAAACGCTATACGTTTATAAGCCTATGCCTTTTCCTACATGTAGGTTCTCATCTGACTTGCAAAAACGGGGGCAGGCAGATCAGCGGGTTCCGCATCTCCGATAAGAAATGCCTCCCGGAAATTCTCATCCGAGGTGCGAAGAAGCTACAACCTCACGCAACGCATTGATTTAACAGTTATTTTCTCAGGACCTCTTTGGAGAAGCGACTCCCGGGGCCGAGCCAGGAAAACAGGTGTCGCAGCCGATGCAAGAGTGACCCTGCTGGACGAGGGTCACGAGTTCGCAAGCTCGGCCAGCAGTGCGTCAGCGTCGATGTGTTGAGCCGGACGGAGAGTGGAGATCGCAACCCACCGCCCCGAGGCGGGATCTTGAATCTTCCAAAATGTTCTCCCGTCGGTACTCGCGGCGCGTCCAGTCCTTCCGAGCTTCCCCTTCGCAGCGACGCCAGCAGCGGACGGGCTGTCATAAACCTTCCCGTCGAAGCGAATGCCCCTCTTCTCAACCGTCGCACGAAATGTCTTCCCAAGATACTCAGCTTGCAGCGTTGCGCCGACGGGCAACGTATCGCCGCGCGGAGAACGCCAAACGTCGGACTTTGCTGCCGGGGCAGTTGCGACATTCGGAGCTTTGCTATTGGGCGGATTGGCCTCCCAATGGTCAATAAGCTTTTCAATGACAGAACTCGAGTCGTCGACGAGAGGAACTGCCAGCCGTTGAAGGCGAGCGAAGACAGAAGACGAAATAGGAACACTAATTAAGTCGGACATGACCATCTCCAGTGAGTGAAGGCATACGGACTGTACAGCGACTTCAAAGCGACTGTCAAGCTAGTCATCAGAAAACGCAAGTGAATCATGGTGTTGGCGCCGATGCCGAGTTGAGCCATGCGGCGGGTTTGCGGTGACCGGGTTGAAACACGCAGAAATTTAAGTCTGGCGCTGCTTGCGGCTCGTTTGCCATGACGCAGTCGCCAATCGGCATGTGGCTCAAATCGGCATCGGCGCCAACAGACAAATGCCATCCTGGACGTACTTCGCTACCAAGGGGCATGATCAGGCAGCATCCAAGATGGATGCCCTTTCAAAAAGTTTCGACAGAAGCAATCCTGACCGCGGGTGGGCTTAATGGCGCGGTCGGCGGCTGCGACTGAGAGTGGGACACTCCGCTTCGTCGTACACGATGGCGCGCGAGATACGAAAAATTATTGTTGCAACTTTGTCGATATCGACACTTGACATGCTGATCGCGATCGCTATGATTTGATCCATTGTCTATATCGAAAGCATTGCAACATGGAACAGCACAGCACCTCCACTCAGTCCGGCCCTTCCGCCTTCCACGTCCCTTTTTCGCTGGAACAACTCCAGGATGACCTGGTCACAATCTATCTGCACCAGTTGCGATCGTTGGCGCTTTTCAAGGACCTGAACGCGATCTCTGTCTTTGCCGGAAAGCCGGAAATCGCCGAGCGCACGCTCTGGTACACGGCGCAGGCGGCCGAGGACTACGGTCTCAGCTACGCCGACATCGCAGGAAGCGAAATTGCCTGTGCCCTTAAATCGCATTATGAGTTCGGCTTTCTCGGGCGGGACACTGGAGCGCGGGCGTTCATGGAGATGGATACGGTTCACAGCTACACCGCTGCCTACCTTCTCGATCTGACGCCGTCAAGTCTGGCTGACCAATTCGAGGCTGTCGATTTGAACGTGTCTCGCTGCCTGCATACCTGCGAGCTGGCCAACGCCCGGCACGTTCTCGAAGGCGGAGAGGACTTCTTTCCGTACCTCGCGGATACGGATGACGCGGCGACCAAGTTCGAAGGCACCCTCACGGTCCGTCAGGTCGCACTCCTGTCGGGCATGGAAGAAATGTCCGTCCGCACAGCGATCAGCCGCAAGGGTCCCAATCAGCTACCCAGCATCAAGGAAGGCCGTCGCACCATGGTTCGCATCAACGACGCGAAAGCATGGCTGAAAGCCAAGGGTCTCTATGTGCCTTTGGTCACTCGCGCCGACATCGGCAAAACCATCGATCTGGAAAAAACCCGCTTTCGCGATGTCGCGGAATTTGTCGAAGCGCTGAATGCGCGAGGCCATTACCTGTCCGAGGTTCGCTCCAGTGAGGCAATCAGCACCGAGACCCAGGCTATCACCGAGAAATTCGGGATCACGGATCGGTACGACCTTCATGAGGACGCATTTTTAAATGAGGACTTCACGAAGTCCCTCGCCGAGGTTCTGGAATGGCCACCTGAATTGTTTGCCCTACGTGCGAAGGAGGCCGTTCTTCAGGACCGTCTCAACCAGACCGCAGCCGCAGTGGCTGCGCTGACAAAAACAGCCAATTCGGCCCCACGCTAATCGACCCGGGAAAGAAGGAGCGCATCGCCGTGAACTGAAGACCGTCTCAGCTGTTCAGGACGCCGTCGAAAAGCTCAGGGCTAACAAACACCAAAAATAGGAGAGCACATCATGAAGATCACCAATCACGCCAGCGTACGTTGCCAACAACGCGCCATTCCACCGATCGTGATCGATCTGCTGGACCAGTTTGGCGCCCGCGAACCCGCTGGTGAGGGCGCCTGGAAACTCTTTTTCGACAAAGCCGCACGGCGCCGCTTCAGGGCGTATGCAGGTCAGCTCGCTTCCTCGCTCGAGCAGCATCTCGACGTCTACGCGGTGATCGCGCAAGACGGCAACGTGATCACAGTCGCGCACCGAATCGACCGAATCAACCGGCACTGACTCGACAACCGAATCACAAGGATCCCGTCTGTCTTCATTCATCAAGAACCAACTGAACCAACATGAACACCAAACTCTTCGAACGCTTCACCCCGGTCATCCGTTCCCTCTCCGCCTCCGAGCTTGACGGCGCGCCGACGCTGAACGACAAGCTGCGGCTTGCCGCGGATGGCAAGGTAGAGGTTTGCTATGCCCCCTTCGAATACATCAATCCACAGGCACGCGTCGTGATCGTCGGAATTACGCCGGGGCGCACGCAGATGCTCAATGCCCTGAAGGAAGCACGGCTGCAACTTGATCGCGGTGCCGATTCCAAGTCGGCCTTGATTGCAGCAAAGAAGACCGGCGCCTTCTCCGGGCCGATGCGCCCCAACCTGGTCGGACTCCTCGACCACGTCGGCGTCAACCGCTGGCTTGGGATCCGCACCTGCGACGAGTTGTTCGGAGACGCCGCGCATCTGGTGCAGACCACGTCCGTTTTGCGAAATCCGGTGTTCGTGGACGGGGAAAATTACAACGGCACGCCGAATATGACGAGCCATCCACTCCTGCGAGAGCAGCTACTTACGCACTTTGGCGAAGATGCCAAGACCCTGCCGAAAGCGGCGTTCGTCCCACTTGGCGACAAAGTGGCCGAGGCGCTGCACTTCCTGGCCGATCAAGGTCTACTCGACCGCAGCCGCATCCTCGACGGGCTCCCCCACCCGTCTGGCGCGAATGCCGAACGCATTGCCTACTTCCTGGGCCGCAAGAGCCGCTCTGCGTTGTCCGCAAAGACAAATCCAGACAAGCTCGACCTAGCGCGCGACAAGATGATTCAGAAGCTTGCCGCTATTGCCTGACGAGTGACCGCTCAGCTCGTCGGCAGATGACTTGCGCGGGACAGGGGCGGCACGACGCCGTCCTGGATCGTGTGATCAGAGTCGCGCAACGCACAGTGCGCATCAGACGCCGCCGAAAGCCTTGACCGAGCATGGCCCGTCTCCTGGAAGTATCCCTCAACGAATTTCGACACCTTCAAAACACTCCCATGTTTCAGAAAGACATTTCCATCGAGCATCAAAAGCGCCGCGGCCCAGGCGATCCGGCGGTCGTCTACGTGATGCATCCCTTCAAGAACACCAAGCGCAAGAACGCTGGACGCTATGAAATCCTGCGTGACTTCAAGGACAGCATTGGGCGGAAAAAAAAGAGCTCTGCGCACGTCACCGACGCGCAACTGGCCGAGCTGTTCGCTCGCGACCTCATGTCGTCGCAGAAGATCCGTATGCGCGTCAAACCGGCTGATCAGCCCTATCCCACCAGCCCGCCGGCGAAGTCGCTTCGCGCAGTGCACGTGCGTGCCGGGTCCGCATTTGACTTCCTCATGAAGTCCGTCGACGTGTCGATTTCCATGGATGCGGAACTCGTCGGCGTGCTCAGCAAGCTGGGCGTCGTTTTGACCTGAGCCACCGGCGTGATCGGTACGTCGCTGACGAGCTGGGATTGATCGAGAACAACTGTTTCGCCGCTGGAACAGCTGCCAAGAACACATGCCGCTGGACGGCCATTTTTCAGAAAAAGGAGGGTTCCATGGGTCATTCGAATGTCGCGCAGTTCATTGCAGAGCGCATCGACACGTTGGGTCTCAAACAGGTAGACGTCGCCGAAGCCTGCGGATTTCCACACCCTAATGTCGTCACGATGATTAAGCAGGGCAAGACCAGACTTCCGATGGACAGGATCGGCCCGATGGCCCATGCACTACAAACGGATGCGTTCGATTTGTACCGGATGTGCATGCAGGAGTATCTCCCGTCCACCTGGGACGCGATCGCTCCGATCCTTGCTGTGCGGCTCGCTTCCGCCGAAACTGGACCGCTGGCTGCAAGGGTCGGAGCCCGGTGAGCATCATGCCCACGCGGGATGCGCGGTCTGTCGTGCCACTCAACGTTCCGAGTCTGTCCCCTGGGCCGATCCATCGGCCCGATCCTCCGACGCCGCGTCGAGTTTCGGCCACTCGATTCCTGGTGGCCACCAATCTGGCGCGCGATCACTCCAATACGGCCCGGAGAGACACTCCCCCAGCAGTTTCTGCACGGGGCCGCGCTCCGCGACTTCGTGCCGCATGACCGCGATCCACACTTTGGCGCGCTGCGGAAACGGCGCCCTAAATTCTTCGCATTCCTTTTCCAGCCGATCCAGGTAGTCCGCCAGATCGCGCGATCGGCGATCCGCTTCGGCCAACTCGAAGGCCTTCTTGAGCTGTTCGGCACACGCCTGAGCCCGTTGCCGCTCTCGTTCGGCGTCGGCCGCGCGCCGCCGAGCCGCGTCCTCGGCAGTCTCCCGCTCAGCGCGCAGCGCCCGCTGCATGGGAAGCAGCTCGAGAATGTCGCCGACGATTTCCTCAATCATCGCGTTTAGATCCTCCTGCGTCCCGGCCCACACCTTGCGGGCCGCGGCTTCCGTGCCCTTCAACCGCAGCGAGAAGCGCTTCGACGGCCTCGATTCAGTAACCGCAGCCTGGGGCACCAACGCACGACGGCGAGCGAGTTCCTCTCGGTCCACCTGCACCCGCGTCGCCCCCTGGTCGAAGGCAATCTTGGCGCGCTCCCCTTGATAGTGAATTTCCACAGCGGCCGCCGCCGCGCGCGCGTTCCAGTCGCCGGCCATCGCCTCGCGGCGCTCAATGCGAGCGCCCGCAGCCACCAAGGCCTTGAACAGGGCATCGTGCCAGCGCAACACCCAATCCATGACCGCCAGGGACGAGGTGATGTCCAGCAAGCCCTTAGCGCCGAAGCGATAGCGCCCTTGCGTTTCTGGAGGCGGCCTGCGCGACTCGGGCACCATCCACTGTCGATCGCCCTTGGCCGCGAAGCGAGCCACGATGTGTGGCAAACGTTCGACATAACGCTGCACAGCCCGCACGAGTTTGTGTGGAGTTTCGAGTGTGTCGGCGACTACCACCGGGCCACCCGGCAACGGTCCCCTCGCGGCCGCGGTGAGCACGGCATCGAGCGCCGCCTCTTTGGCGCGTGCAGCGGGGTCCGCAGTCCGGAAACTGATCGGCGCATCCTGCTCGGGGTGCGGCAGCGGCACAGCCTGCACCCGCTTGCCGGCCTGGAGCTTGGCCCAGTAGCCGCGCGGCGGCACAGGAATGTCATGGCGTCGGCACACTTTGGCGAGCCCCGGGCCCGAGAGGCCGAGTTCGGTGGCCAACTTGAGCATCGGCGTCTCCCACACGCGCCGAAAGAGCTCGCTGCGCTTCATCCGAGTCCACATCGTCGCGCTTATAGTTGCGTCTCCCAGCTGAGCGACAGCACCCCCGCCGCCGCACACATCATTCTCTATGCTCGGGCGCACTGGCCCAAACGCCCGAGCGCCCGAGCGCCCAACGATTTGACCATGTCCGGACCTACGCGCCTTCAGAGCCCTGCAGCCGTCCAAGCAGCCATGGATGAATTCGAACAGCTCGGGCGTAGTGCCTTCCTCACGCGCTATGGCTTTGGCAAGTCCCGGGATTACCTGGTGCGCAACCCGCGCACGGGGGGACTGTGCGATTCGAAGGCGATTGTCGGTGTGGCCTACGGGAAGCAGTTTGCGACGGAGGGTCCGCTCAAGCCGACGGACTTTTCTGGCGGAGAAGCCACGGTCGCGCCGAAGTTGCGGAGCCTCGGGTTTGAGGTGATACGCATCGGAGAGGATTGGACTGAACTCGAAGTAGGTGCCACGGTCGCTGTCTACTTCGAGATGCTTGAACTTGAAGCGCGTCAAATCCCTTACAACAAGGCCGAGCGCAACGCCGCGCTACGGCCCCTGCTCAGAGGGCGGAGCAAAGCTGCCGTTGAGCTCAAGCACCAGAACATCAGCGCGACTCTCAATGACCTCGGGCTGCCCTTCATCGCCGGATATAAGCCCCGTGGCAATGTGCAATTGCTTCTGCGCAAGGCTGTCCAACAATTCGTGCTCGGGCACGCCGATGCACTCGCCCGAGTCCTCGATGCCATGGAGGAGGTCAAAGAACCGGGCGATGCCTTGTTCCGCGCCGTCGTGGTCGACCCGCCGCGAGTGGAAGATGTCGCCCTCTTGGGGGCAGGAGCAGACCAGGTTCGAATCCCCCGCAAAATCGACTTCGCGGTGCGCGACGAAGGCAACCGCAGGCTCGGCCGAGCGGGCGAACACTGGGTACTCGGGTTCGAGCAGCACCGGCTCATCGAGGCCGGGCAGCCCGAACTCTTCGCGCGTGTCGACTGGATCGCAGACCGCCTCGGCGATGGTGCGGGCTACGACATCCTTTCGTTCGACGATAGCGACCACCCTCGCTACATCGAGGTTAAGACGACCAATGGACCGCTGACGTCCACGTTCATGGTCAGCCGAAACGAACTCGAGTTCGCGCGCGAGGCGGAGAGTGCGTTCTACCTGTATAGGGTGTTCCAGTTCAGGACACAGCCTCGCTTGTTTATGTTGCGCGGCGATCCTGCGTGCCACCTCCACCTGGAGGCGGTCGACTATCGCGCCTCGTTCAGGCGGATTGTCGGTTGACTATCGTGAACGCAAAGACCTGTCCGTTCTGCTCGCTGCCTGCCGGGCGCATCATGGGGGAGAACTCCTTCGCGGTTTGGATCCGCGACGGGTTTCCCGTGGCGCCGGGGCACAGTCTCATCATCCCGAAGCGCCATGTCGGATCATTCTTCGAGATCAACGAGGCGGAGCGCACGGCGATGCTGGTACTGCTGGATGAGGCCAAAGCTCTCGCGGACTCGGAATTCCATCCAGACGCGTTCAACATCGGTATCAACGATGGTCCCGCAGCCGGGCAGACGGTACCGCACCTGCACATGCACCTCATCCCGCGATTCCGTGGCGACGTGGGCGACCCCAGAGGTGGCGTACGGTGGGTGATTCCCCAGAATGCGGACTACTGGAGCCGAAGGGAGTGACGACTGTCGCACCTCCTTCGGCCGAAGCGCAGCTTGCCTTCCTGGCGAAAATCCAGCCGCTGTTCGCCGAAGGCGATTTCACTGCAACCTATAAGTTCGCGTTGCTCTCCGCACTGGCCGATCTCGCGGTTGAACTCGGTGTCGATGACGGCGCTGGGCTGCGCCTGTCGCTACACCAAATTGCAGAATGCTTCATCAGGATGTACTGGCGCCACGCGGCTCCGTACAGCGCGGAAGGCGCCGCCGCAGCGACGGGCATCCTCGTTCAGAACGAGGGCACGCAGGCGGCAGTGGTTTCTGCGTTGTGCGATTTTCGGCAGCGCACTGGAGCGTCGACGCTCGCGCAGGCACGCCAAAGCCCCGAGTACCGCAACTTGAGTCGTCGCATCGCGTCGACCGTCTCCGCCCAGCCGCTCAACTTTCTGCAGAATTTCGGCGGAGTGACGCAGCCGTTCCTATATGAGCGCGATGGCCGGGGCTTCATCCGCTTGCTACCCGGTGCTCCCTATTGCCTGCGCCGCTTCCACCCCCTCGTCCAGCGGCTCTCGCAAATGCATTGGGTCGAGCACATCAAGGCGAACAAGCGGAATCGCCCCTTTCTCGGCGAAGGAGACGACCTGGAGGTATTTCTTTTCGGCACGTCGCGGCGCGCTCTCACACTGATCGCCGATGGCCTGCGAAAGCTCGAAGGGGAAACGTGCTTCTACTGCAGGCAACGCATGCTTGCCGTGGACATCGATCACTTCGTCCCATTTGCACTCTATGGGCGAGACCTCGCGCACAACTTCGTCTAGGCCCATCCCGCTTGCAACCGCAGCAAGTCGGATACCTTGGCAGCGAGGCCGCATCTGGAAAGTTGGCTCGAGAGGCTGTCCAGTCAACGGGACGACCTGGCAGAGATCGGCCGCAAGGCAGGAGTCATGGCAGACCCGGACGCGTCCCTGCGTGTCACGTGTTGGGCGTATGCCAACGCTGTCACCGGCGGAGCGAGCGCGTGGCTCGGGCCATCCGCCTACGAGCCAGTGAGCAAGGCCTACGTCGACACGCTGCAGCGGCTACTCCAACCGATCCACCTGGCTTGGGACAATCTATAAAGACTTGCGAGGCGTCTACCGCCCGCGGCGCCAGCCCACATCCACAAATCACCGAACGCTTGAAATAGCCCCACCTTTCGGCACTGGGTCTGTGCAACACTCCGTGACACCGACATTCTTCTGGAATGATGCATGCCACCTAGCGCGTCAGACAACCATTCGTTCATTCAAGGTAGCCTGTTCGAGCCCTCCGGCCATTGGGCGCATGAACACACACTGGAATCTCAGGCAGGGTGGCCCGACGCAGACCGGTTTCCGCTCAATCGCCCCGGGCAGACCGTCGAGTCCGTCGTCCTCGATGACTTGCGGCGTTCTGCCGCCCCCCTGATTGTCACCGGCTACGCATCGCTCGACCGGATCATCGCGTTTGCTGCAGACCTTCAAAGTGCGACCGTTCGTCTGCTGCTTGGCAACGAGCCGTTTGAATCCCGCACACGGAGTTTTGTGCATGGCGGCCGACGCTTTTCTGCTGAGGTTCGGGACTACTGGTTGGCACGCGGCATTTCTCTCTTTCACAGCGCCAAACTGATCGCCACGATCGAGCGGATCGAGGGTGGCGCACTGACGGCCCGCTACATCGACAGCGATAGGCGCCCCCTGCACGCCAAAATCTATTGCGGCGCGGATGCGGTCAGTCTCGGGTCGAGCAATTTCACACAGGCTGGGATGACATCCCAGCTGGAATGCAACGCGCGTTTCTCCAGAGAGAAGGAGCCGCGTCGCTATCGCGAAGCCGTCACCATTGCGGAGAACTTCTGGGCGGCCGGCGTGGATTACACGGCGGAACTGCTTGAGCTACTGAGACAGCTGCTCCGCGTGGTCACCTGGCAGGAGGCGTTGGCGCGTGCCTGTGCGGAACTGCTGGAAGGAGAATGGGCCGAGGGTTACCTAGAGAACCAGGTCGCCCTGGGCGACACGACGCTGTGGCCGTCGCAGAAGGCCGGAATTGCCCAGGCCCTCTGGGTGCTTGAGAACGTGGGCAGCGTGCTCGTCGCCGATCCAACCGGTTCCGGAAAGACACGCCTGGGCGCACACCTGTTGCGGGCTTTGGTTGATCGGACCTGGAGTTCAGGCAGAGGACGGCATGACCTTCCCCTGCTGGTGAGCCCCCCTGCGGTTCGGCCGAACTGGGAGCGAGAGGCTACCTACTGTGGCTTACCGCTTGCGACGCGCTCCCATGGCGTGCTGAGCCGCGCCGACAGTGATTCCCACACAGAGACCCAGCACGCGATCCAGCGGGCGCAAATCCTGGCCATCGACGAGGCCCACAACTTTCTCAACCTGGGCTCGCAACGCAGCAAGGGCATTCTGAGCAATATGGCCGACCATGTAGTGCTGTTCACCGCGACACCGATCAATCGCGGGGCTACAGATTTGCTCAGTCTTGTCGACATGCTCGGCGCGGACAACATGGAGGACGAGACCATCAGGCGGCTGGAGCTCCTCGCGCGTCGCAAGGGATCCATCGACCGGTCCTTGTCGCCAAGCGATGTTGACGCCCTGCGCAAGGAAATCAATCGCTTCACGTTGCGTCGCACCAAGGTGATGTTGAACGAGTTGGTCGACCGCGAACCCGGGTCGTATCTGGACCCCAAGGGACGTGTCTGCCGGTATCCGAAGCATGACTCGCGAACGTACAGCACAGGAGAGAGCCAGCAGGATTGCCAACTAGCCGAGCAGATTCGGGATCTTGCCAAGCAGTTGCGTGGTCTCGCACTCCTTGAGTCCCACCTGGAGATGCCCGACGCCTTGCGTCGGGACGGATGGGACGAAGAAGCCTATTTGCGCGGCCGCTTGTCCGCGGTGCAAAGTCTGTCCCGGTACAACATCCTGTCGCGGCTGCGGTCGTCCAGAGCCGCCTTGCACGAACATCTCGAAGGAACAGGGAAAGCCGTCGCGCGATATGCGTTGGGCGACATCGATAAGACTGCTAAGACTGGCGCGATCATCGACAAGCTGCGCGGCATGAACACCCGCGGCGGGCCGACAACTTCACTGAAATGCGTGCTTCCAGACTGGCTCACAGTTCCACAGGAGTGGGTTGGCGCATGTGAATTCGAAGTCCGGATCTACACGCAAATTCTTGCCCTCCTGGAGCGCATCTCATCCAGCCGGGAACGAGCCAAGGCCGAACATCTCAAGAAGCTCATCAAGCGCCATAACCTGATCCTCGCGTTCGATTCGCACCTGATCACACTTGAAGTCATCCGCAAAGCGTTGCATGACATCGGACAAACCGATGGCGTGGTCGTTGCTACGGGCAGCAGCCAAGCCGGACGCCGACAAGTGGTCCGTGAATATGGGCGAGATTCGAAGGCCAGTGGTATTGCCCTCTGTTCGGATGCGCTGTCCGAGGGCTTGAACTTGCAGGGATCATCGACGGTCGTTCACCTCGATATGCCTAGCGTGGTGCGTATCGCCGAGCAGCGCGTCGGGCGGGTCGATCGAATGGACAGCCCGCACCAGGTCATTGAGGCATGGTGGCCGGATGACAGTCCAAGCTTTGCCGTGCATGCCGACGAGCGCTTTGTGCAGCGGTATCAGACGGTGAAGACCCTGCTCGGGGCCAATATGCCGCTTCCGCCCCAGCTCTCGACCAGTCTGTCGGCCTATGAGGAGGTCGTCAGACCCGAGACAATCATTCAGGAGACAGAAGAGGCGATCGCCCATCCTTGGGACGGGATTGAGGATGCGTTCAGCCCCGTGCGGAATCTCGTGACGGGTGCCTCTGCCTTGGTGCCTGCGCCGATCTATCGTGAATATGCCGAAGTCAAGGCCCGTGTGCTCTCCCGCGTCGGTCTGGTCCTCGCCTCCAAGCCCTGGGCATTTTTCGCTATCAGGGGACATGATCAGACGGCTCCAAGATGGATCCTCTTTGACTCCGCAGAGGGAGAATCGATGATCCGCCTGGAGCAGATCTGCGACGCTCTTCGTGGCAACCTCAATGAGGCGGTCGAAGATCTTCCGATGAGTGCCGCCGCCGGCGCTCAGCTGGATCGCTTCCTGTCACGGCTTCAGGAGGCGGAGATCAGGCTCTTGCCGCGCAAGAAGCAGCGAGCACTTGATCAGATGCGTCAGGTGCTGCTCCATCACCAGGCGAATGCGGAACGACAGGGCCACATGGAACGAGCGGCTCGGATTGATTATTTGGCTTCACTCGCAACCGTCAGCGCGCAAGTGCTGCGCCCGGACATCGAAGTCGTTGCCGAGCAATGGCTCGACTGGATTCGACCGCGGTGGTTTGACAAACTCGCTCATCGGCGGAAGCGGCGCAGACCGCTGCTGTTGCGCGACTTGCAATCCGACCTCTTCCGCCAGGAGCTTGGACTGGATGCGTTAGAGCGTAAGTTCCTTCACATTCCAACGGCGGCTCCGCTGGATCAGCGCATTGCAGCGTGCATCGTTGGGGTGTCAATTTAGGCCTTGCGCGTGCACCAAACACCAGGGATTGCGCCAAAGTTGTTTCTGCCCACGAAACCGGCAGCAGCCCAGATTGGCCACTTCCTGACGCCGTACGTCTTCTTGGACCAGCAGCCACAGCCGTGGTTGACGCCAACTTCCTATCGCCTCCGAGTGGCTCGCGTACGGGGCCGCACTCATCAAGCAATGAAGGCGGTCTTGTTCGGAAGCTTTACGAGAACTTCGGACTCTAAGAATGCGTTGGGCAATGCTTCGGTTACCGCCTGACCTTTCAACAGTTTCAGCACCGGCTCAACGCAATACTTACGCAACGCGTCCTCATCTCGAAGCCCAAGGAGCCGCAAGCTGTAATTCCAAAACCCGGGCGATTCCTGTTCGTCCGGGTACCACAGCATCAGTCGTTCATCGCGGATTTCGAATTGAGTGTCGTCGCTCTCCGGGTCAACATGAAATCCAAGGTACCAGTTTCCGTCGAAATCGATCGGCTCGTCCCAGCAAAACAGATGCAATAGAGGCTCTGAATTGCCTGGGATATCAATGCCGTCCCCAGTCATTGAGATCTGAAAGCCGACGTACCGGTCAACCGATCGCCTTCCCCTGCCGCTAGGCTTCAACGGCAAATTGAAGGCAGAATCCGTGCAGACCCAACCCTGGCCCCCAGAGCGCTCGGGCCACTCCTCGTAGCCACCGTCATGAGCGCTTACGAACGGTTGTGATCGATCGCTATTGATGGCGTTCTTGAGGAGCTCGGCCAGTCGATCGGACATCGCTTCGAGTTCCTGCCCCGCCTTGCTGGCGACATCGAAACAGGATGCCAGGGTCTTTCCATCAATTGCGCTCACGTGACTGCTCCTTTATCGAAGAAAAGTGGAGCTCGAAAATCACCAACAAGGGAGCAAGGGGCGGCGGGGAGGTTCTTCCATCCTCTCCAGCCTTCCCAGAATAGTTGCCCCTGCTGCTCGCGGAGCCCGTTCGCATCTCCTTTCAGAACAAGCTGATCAAACCCCTGGAAATTCCGAACACCGGACGCTTGAAGAAAGGCGATTACCAGCATCGCCCATCGCTTCAACAATGCGTCGCCGCGAGTCAGCTTGTCTGTTTGTAGCCCATCTACAAAATCAAGCCACGTGTACGCCAGCAGGCCCGCGTGCCACTGCTCTTTGCTGCTGGCCTGAGACGTGCTCTTCCCAATGAATACGTGCCATCTAGATACGCGTTCAACAGAACCAAAGGCCTGCTGCCACTGATCAAGGATCTGATTCTGATGGAGGGGTGCGTTCCACTTCACCTCCACAACGATGACACTGCGCTCGCCACCGCTGTGCTCAAGCGTGACGCGTAAGTCCGGCTCGATGGTGCCAGTTCTCGGCCAGAGTTCTGTGTGGACTTTCCACCCAGATGGGTCAACCGTAAGCGTCCGCCGAACCCATCTTTTCAATGAGTCTGTGCTGAGTGAAGCTTGAGTTTTTTCGGAGGCTTCATGCGATCAGACAAACTCAGTG
>NZ_JBYCKI010000137.1:0-27850 GCF_057473305.1 Thiomonas sp. TH-17 | reverse complement strand
TGGACAGTTTTTGCCGGATTTGCAGGCCCATAGCCCCGCTATGGGTCAAAAAGCCGGTGAAAAATGGACTGCTGCGCCCCATTTGCAGCCGACGATTCCAAAGTCCGACAGGCTCCTAGTCCCGAGCCTCAGGTTGACTGTGTTTGCTCGGGGCTCAAAAGATTCACGTTTTGAGATAGTTGTGCGCCACCCGTCCCAGACCCAGGGTGAGGTCGGTGATGATGTGAACGCCCGAAACCACTTCGAGCACCGGCAGCGATGCCACCGGAGCCAGCGCGTGGGCGTGCAGTTCGAGTGCGGCGGGGCCTTCCCAGGCGCCTTTCACCACCATGTCCTCCAGGTCGTACTGCACCAGTTCGCAGATGCGCGGGGTGCAGTCCACATCCGGAATGATCTTGAGCAGGAAGTTGGGCTGCTGCAGCGAGGCCAGCACTTTGGCGGTGTCGAGCGCGCGGTGTTTGTAGCCCATGGTGCCGGTGGCGATACGCACCGGGCCATAGTCGAGCGTGCCCAGCAGGGTGTCGGCGGCCACGCTCATGTGTGGCTTGGCGAGCTTTTTCGGAAAGCCCCAAATCTCGCGTCCGCCGGCAATGGGCGCTTCGTCGTCGAGGTACATCGCAATCTGATAGGTGGCTGGTTTGCCTTTGTAGAGCACGGGTACCACCTGGCCGGATTCGGTGTACGCGCCAAACCCAGTGGAGTCGGGCATGCGGATGAACTCGAACTTCACCAGATCGCCCGCGGGCTCCAGCGGTTCGGGAATCATGGCGCGCAAGACCTTGGGATCGGTGCGGTAGGTGACCACGAAAAACTCGCGGTCGATGAAGCGATAGGGGCCGGGCGGGTAGGCGGGGCTGGTGAGGGGCATGGAAAAGGCGGATTTGGCAACGTCAGCGGCTTTCATAAGGGGTCCTTTGGTCGGGGTTGTGGGGGACGTTCTGAAATTGGGCGCGCCCGATCTCACCGGGCCCGTCTTACTGTCAGTGTGAGGACGGGATCATCGGTTCCGTGCAAGGCGGTTTGCTTCAGCCTCGGTTCAGTTGCCCGCATAATGAACCTATCAAGCTGAATCCACCACCTCATGTCCAGACTCTTGATTGCATTGATCTTTGCGGCCACGGCGCTTGCCGGTTGCGGTGTTGTGGCCGCGCCCTGCCGCATCGCCTCGGCCGGCCTGAAAATGGTGCCCGTGGTCGGCCATGTGGCCGCTGCGCCCACCGATGTGTGCGCCGACGTGATCGACCCGTGACGGAAGCGTCATGCCCTCATTGATTGCCGCCCTCGATCAGGGCACATCCAGTTCCCGCACCCTTATCGTCGATGCGCAGGGGCGGGTGCTGGCCAGCGCGCAGCGCGAGTTCACCCAGCACTACCCGCAACCCTGCTGGGTGGAGCATGACCCGCTCGACATCTGGGCCACGCAGAGCGCCACCCTCACCGAAGCCCTGGCCCGCGCTGGAGCGAGGCTGGGCGATCTCGCCGCCATCGGCATCACCAACCAGCGCGAAACCGTGGTGCTGTGGGAGCGCGCCACCGGCAGGCCGCTGGCGAACGCCATCGTTTGGCAAGACCGGCGCACCGCGGGTATCTGCGCCCAGCTCGCGGCTGACGGCCACGCGCTGCTGCTGCAAGAGCGCACCGGCCTGTTGCCCGACGCCTATTTCTCGGCCACCAAGCTGGCCTGGCTGCTCGACCACATTCCCGGCGCCCGCGCCCGCGCCGAGGCGGGCGAACTGGCCGCAGGCACCATCGACAGCTGGCTGGTGTGGAACCTGAGCGGCGGCGCTGCCCACCTCACCGATGTCAGCAATGCCAGCCGCACCCTGCTGTGCAATCTCCACACCGGCGACTGGGACGACGAATTGCTGGCGCTGCTGCGCGTACCCCGCGCGGTGCTGCCCGCCATCGTGCCCAACTGCGGCGCGCTGGCCGTGGCGCGTCTCGGCGGTCTGAACATTCCCATTACCGGCATGGCCGGCGACCAGCAGGCCGCGCTGTTCGGCCAGGCCTGCCTGCAGCCCGGCATGGCGAAAAACACCTACGGCACCGGCTGCTTCGCGTTGCAGCACACCGGCACGCAGGCGGTGCGCTCGCAGCAGCGCCTGCTGACCACCATCGCCTGGAAACTCGGCGCCGATCAGCCCTTGCATTACGCCCTGGAAGGCGGGGTGTTCATCGCCGGGGCCGCGGTGCAATGGTTGCGCGACGGCCTCGGGCTGGTGCGCAGCGCGCAAGAGGCGCAGCAACTCGCCGACAGCGTGCCAGATAGCGGCGGCGTGCTGCTCGTGCCCGCCTTCACCGGCCTGGGCGCGCCGCACTGGGACGCGCAGGCGCGCGGCCTGCTCATCGGCATCACCCGGGGAACGATGGCGGCGCAGGTCGCCCGCGCCACCATCGACAGCATGGCCTATCAAAGCGCCGAGCTGTTCGCCGCCATGCAGGCCGACATCTCCGCGCAGGGCGGGCCGCCGCTGACCGAACTGCGGGTGGACGGGGGCGCGGCGGTGAACGACACGCTCATGCAGTTTCAGGCCGACCTGCTGGGCGTGCCCGTGGTGCGCCCCGCGCAGGCTGAGAGCACGGCGCTGGGCGCGGCCTATCTGGCCGGGCTGGGCGCAGGCCTGTGGCCGGACGCGGCCACACTGTCGGCGCTGTGGCAGGAACAACGCCGCTTTACGCCGCAGATGAACACCGACGAGCGCGAGGCGCGCATGGCTCGCTGGAGTCGCGCCGTGGAGCGCGCCCGCGACTGGGCCGACGACTGATTTTTGCCTGCGGCGCAGATGTTGCGTTTGCTTTCACCTGAACGGGTGAACCTGGGAGGACAATTTCACCCTAAACAGAGTGAAACCTGCCCGCCACGCGGCGGACGCACAGGAGAACCGCAATGGGTGAATTCAGTATTTGGCATTGGCTGATCGTGCTGCTGATCGTGATCATGATCTTCGGTACCAAGAAGCTCAAAAACATGGGCAGCGACTTGGGCGAGGCCGTGCGCGGCTTCAAGCAGGGCATGAAGGAAGCAGACGCCCCGACAGAGAAAACCGCCGAGACCGACGCATCGGCAACGGCCACCACGCCGCCGCCCCAGGTCACGGCATCGGCCAAGTCGCCACTGGGCACGCGCGCCGAGCAGGCCGAAGACATCGCCTTCAAGGCGAAGTAAAACGCCTATCCCCGCGCGCTGCCCGCGACCATGTCGATGAGCATCAGGCGGCATTCAATCGTGCCGTTGAACAGCACGATGCGGCGGCGCGGTTTGAGGCGCAGCGCCTTGTCCCAATGCAGATCGGCGGCCAGCAGCGCCACATGCCAACCGGCGAAACGCTGCTTCAGGGTGCGGGCCAGTTGCGGGGCGAAGTCGTCGGCGGCCTCGCCTTCGGGCGCAATGCGCTCGTTGTAAGGCGGGTTGCTGATGAGCCAGGCCGCTTGTCCGGCGGACAGGGAGGCGGCGTCCACTGGGGGAACGGCCGCGATCACGTCGCCCGCTTGCGCGGCAATTGCGCCGTCCACTCCAGCGCGGCGGGCGTTGTCCAGCGTCATGCGCACGTTCACCGGGTCGATGTCGGCGGCGAAAAACTGCCCCGGCGCCACCGGGCGCACGGCTTGCCGGGCCTGCTCGCGCATCGCGTTCCAGGCGTCCATGTCGAAGCCTTGCAGGGCTTCGAAGCCGAAGGTGCGATCGAGCCCCGGCGCGCGGTGGGCCGCCATTTGCGCCGCTTCGATGACAAGCGTGCCCGAGCCGCACATCGGGTCGAACAGTACGTCGCCCGGCGTCCAGCCCGAGAGCTTGAGCAGGCCAGCGGCCAGATGCTCTTTCAGCGGCGCCGCGCCGTGCTCGCTGCGCCAGCCGCGCTTGAACAGCGGCTCGCCGCTGGTGTCGAGGTAGAGCAGGGCGTCGGCCTCGCGCAGATGCAGGTGGATGCGCACGTCCGGGTGCGCGGTGTCCACGTCCGGGCGCTCGCCGGTCAGCGCGCGAAAGCGGTCGCAGATGCCGTCTTTCACCCTCAGCGCGGCGAACTTGATGCTCTCCAGCGGCGAGCGTTCGGCGGTCACGTCCACGCGCAAAGCCTGGGTCACGTCGAACCATTTTTCCCAGGCCAGATCGCGGGCCAGGTGATAGATGTCTTCGGCATCGGCATAACTGCAACTGCCGCCCAGCAGCAACACCCGGCTGGGCAGGCGGCAATGCAGGTTCAGCCGCATGGCATCCGTCAGGCTACCTTGCACGGGCAGGCCGCCGGGCGTGGGCGTACCCGCTCGCAGGGTGGGGCTGTGCTCGGCTAGCGCCTTCACTTCGTCGGCCAGTGCGGCCTCAACGCCGCGCGGGCAGGGCAGGAAAAAATCGAAGCCGTTGGGCGCCGCTGGCGGCTGTTCGGGCGCGCGGCGCTTTTTGTAGGCGGAGGAATAGGGCGATGTCATGTCGGCATCGTATTACCTGGCAGGGGAAGTGGAGTCTGTCGGAGTCGATCAAACCAGCATCAGCAGCCCCGCCCCGCCGTATGCCAGGCCCAGCACGCCCGCTGCCAGCCAGGCCCACGCCTGCCAGCGCAGCTTGCCGCCGAGATCGTCATGCGGTTCGGTGGTGAGCAGAAACAAGCGGCGGTCTTTCGGCTTTTTCAGCACATGCGTCTGCGGCTGTGCGGCGCGTTCGCGGCGGTCGGCTTCCACGGCGGCGGCGGCCTGCTGGCGCAACTGTTCGAACTCGGCCATGCTCAGCTCGCCGTCCGCATTGGTGTCGAAGGCGCGGCGCTTTTGCGGGTCGGCCTTCCACGCGGCGATGCGCTCGCGCACTTCCTCGTGGGCCGAGGCCTGCAGCGGCGAAAGGCTGGCAAACCAGCCCAGGGCATAGAGCGTCTGGCCCGGCAGGATGAGATGCTCGGTGTAGCGGTGATCGCTGTCGCCCGTCATCAGCACCTCGCTCGTGCCGGGAATGAGTTGCGCGGCGGCGCCCGTCCAGGTGTTGCGAGAGCGGGCGCGCACCTCGGCGCCCTCGGGGTCAACGATGCAGCGGTCTGTGTCGTCATCGAGCCAGAACTGGGTCGTGCTCTTGCCCTGCTCCTGCACCGACCAACTATTTTTGTTGTCGTCGTCGCGTTTTTCGATTTTGTAGCGATACCAGCAGCACGGCGTGCGGGTGATGGGCGAAAACAGCGGCGCGTCGGGCGGCAGCGCCCGGCCGATCAGCTCCACATAGCCCTGCGCCGCCGAACGGATGCGCGCCGTGGGCATGTCTTCCATCACCCGGCGGCGGCGCTGCAGGCGGAAAAACTGCACCAGCCCCGCCGCGCCCAATGCCAGCGCCATGAACAGCACCTGCGGTGCCGCGCCGCTGGGCGACAAGCCGCTCAACATCGGACGGCAACCCGATCAGTTGTCTGAGAGAGGGTTTTCACGACGCAGCGAACAAGCCCTTCAGATCGACATCGGCCCGCTCGCCCGAGGCCACCTTGAACAACTCCGCCGGGCCGAAGGCCAGCAGCCGCGCCACGATCACATCGGGAAACTGCTCGATGCGCACATTGTTCGCATTCACCGCCGCGTTGTAGAACTCGCGCCGGTCGGCAATGCTCTCCTCCAGTCCGCTGATGCGCGCCTGCAAATGCTGGAAGGTCTCGTTGGTTTTCAGGTCGGGGTAAGCCTCGGCCACCGCGAACAAAGCCCCCAGCCCGCTGCGCAGCGCCCCTTCGGCGCGGCCCAGCCCGCGTACATCCCCCGCCTCGCGCGCCTCTTGCACCTGCGAGCGGGCGCGCACCACGCGCTCCAGCGTCTCCTGCTCGAAATGCATCGACTGCTTGCAAACCTCCACCAACTTGGGCAACTCGTCGTGACGCTGCTTGAGCAGCACATCGATATTCGCCCAGGCCTGCGAGATGGCATGCTTGAGATTCACCAGATTGTTGTAAATCATCACGCCGTAAAACAGCAGCGCAACGAGCAGAACGAGGATGACGAGCGTGACGATCATGGCGGGGTCGGTTGAAACGAGATGTTGCGCAGTTTACGTTTGGCGGGTGAAACCGCGCCGTTCCAGCGATTCAGCCGCCCGCCGCTGTTGCGCCTGCGGCACAGCGGGGCGCCCGCCCGGATCACTCCGACACCGGCTTACGCCCCGACCGCAGCCCGCGCCGCAACGCCTTGTTGCTCTTGCGATGCGCCCCCGCCTTGCGCTGCAGCGCTGGCGCCACCAGCGGGTTGCGCGGCGTGGATGCGGGCAGCTTGAGGGTCTGGGCGCGGGTGCGCTTGCGGGAGATTTTCCCCACGATCTGCAACCTCCGGCCGGGCTACGCCGGTTCTCCAACGCGTCGCAGCACCGTGTCGATGACCTGTGCCGAGATGCGGAAATCCAAGCGGTGCAGACGCTCGAACACCGCGCGGGCGGACGGAATCAGCTGCCGGGATTTCGCCATGCCGATGACTGCCGCAGTGCCGGCAACGGACAAGCCGTGTTCCTGGGCGATGGCGCGTCCCGCCCGTTCATCCATCAGCAACAGCGCCGGGCCGTCGTGGGCGAGCGCGAGGCGGATGCAACTGGCCTGCCCAGCGTCCAGATCGGGCAGTTCCGGCAAAGTGGGGGCTTGCGCGCTGGGGCGCAGCCATCCTCGCAGTTCGGCGTCCCGGATGGCGGCCTCTTCCGCGTAGCCCTTGTCCGCCAGCACCTCGCCCCTGACCTCCGGCGGAATCCAGACCGTGCCGAACAGGGCGCCCAGCCACGGCAAGCCGTCCACGCGCGCCAGTCCGATCACCGGGCTGGCGTCGATCAGGACGATGCGGCCAGCCATGCGTCGAGCGTGTCCATGTCGCGCACCGCCTCCTGCGCGTCGAGCCGAACGACGGCGATTCCCAGACGCGACAGATGCGCGGCGAAGGCGCTCACCGGCATGCCCGCCAACGCCGCCGCGCGCGGCAGCGACAAGGCGCCGTCGCGGAACAGAGCGGTCGCCAGCGCGGGTTTCACGCCCGCGAACGACAGCGCCCCCACCGATTCGATGCCCACCATCAACGCGTCGGGGCGGTCGCGGTTCATCACCACCACCACGTCGCCATGCGCCTTGCGCAACGCTTCGCTGGGATTGTTCTTCAGGCTGCTGACATTCACCGTTTCCATGCCTATCCTCCATAGGAAGATGAGATGGGAATCATCCTAGCATTTCCGCTTGAAGAAGATGAGTAGGGTCAGGTGACCCCGAGCGGGCTGTTTGACAGGGTGCTGAATCAGGCAAAAAAATTGCATCAATATCGATGCACAGGGGGCTCATGAGAACCACGGTCACAATAGACGACGCCTTGTACCAACGCGCGCTGGAGATCGCCGATCCGGACATGGAAAAAGCTGACCTGTTCCGTGAAGCCATCAAGACTTTTGTTCGTGTTCAAGCGGCCAAGCGGCTCGCCGCCCTTGGCGCAGCCGCACCGGAAATGCAGGCCATCCCCTGCTGCCGCGAGGGCGCCCTCAAGGAAACGCCGGGCCGCCCCAAGTTTCCTTGACCCCCTCGGGGGGTGGGTCGGCGAGCCGACCCTGGGGGCGCACAGCAGTGAAGGGAGTGCTCGTCGATACCTCGGTGTGGGTTGATCACTTCCGGTATCGCAATGATGCGCTGGTCGAACTGCTCGAACTCGATCTGGTGATGATGCACCCGCCGGTTGTCGGCGAGCTCGCCTGTGGAACGCCGCCCAACCGGGTTCAAGTGCTGGCCGATCTCAATCAGTTGCAGCAGACCCAGCAGGCCAGCCTGCGGGGGGTTATGCGTTCGTCGAGCGCGAGCGTCTGTACGGCCTGGGTTGCGGCCTGGTGGACATGCTCTTGCTGGCCTCCACCTTGATGACGCCGGGTGTCGCGTTGTGGACCCTGGACAAGCGGCTATTCGCTGAGGCGGAACGTTTCGAGGTGCTGCACCAGTCAGCGGGATAGGGTCAGGTCTGGCTTTGTAGCCTTTGCATCAAGGCGACTCCTGACCCCGCGCAAGCTGAAGCCGTGCTGTTCGGTCGTGGCTGCAATTGAAGCGGCGCAGCTTCGCCCATAAGATGCAGAAATCTGTACGAATTTACGAACGCCAATGAAAACCACGCTCAACTTGAATGACGCCTTGCTGGCTCAGGCCAAGGCGCTGGCGGCGCAGCAGCGCACCAGCCTGACGCGCCTGATCGAGGAGGGGTTGCAATGGCGCGTGCGCCAGCCAGACGCGCCAGTCAAGGCCGTTCGCATTCCGGTGTATCGTGGCAATGGCGGATTGGTGCCTGGGCTCGATGGCTTGAGCAACAAAGCCATGCTGCAAGCCACAGGGCATGACGCCTGACGTCAACGTGATGGTCGCTGCCTCGCGTAGCGACCATCCGCACCACGGCGCGGCGCGGGGCTGGCTGGAACAGGCCGTCAGAAGTGGCGCGATGCTGACCTTGCAACCCATGGTCATCGCCAGTTTTCTGCGCCTGGTGACGCTCCCGAGAGTGTTCGTCCAGCCCACGCCGATGCCCGATGCCTGGCTAGCCGCCGCCGTCATCCATCAGGGCGAGCATCTGGTCAGTTTCGATGCCGACTTCAAGCACCTGCTGTCACGGAGCCAGTTCACGCGCTTGCCTGTGGCGTGACCTGATTTGATGCCACGAAAATGCGCCATCAACCATCTTTCATCTTCTCGCCGAGTGATGGCGTTTCATGATTTCGCGTCTGAAGCAATTTATGGCAGGGCCTATCGCCCGTGCAACATTGCGCATCAGTGCGGTGTTGGGTGAAAAAGGGCCAAGCCTTGCCCTAGCAAATGCTTCATGGCTAGGCCTCATCGTTGTGACCCCATCGGTTGATGTGTGCTAAATAAAGTGTCATATGAAAGACTTCACGACGCAGATTCGCAATTCATCGGTATTGCGCTTACTTGTTGTGGCTACTTCCTATCCCTCAAGCTTGACTGATTGGCGCGGTTTATTCATTCGCCATCTGGTTGATGCATTGGCACGGCGGGATGATCTCGAAGTTGCGTTGTGGGCTCCGCCGGGTGAACGCACTTTGGCTGTCAGCGATGCAACGACACCGGAAGAAGCGCATTGGCTTGACCGCTTGATGCAATCTGGGGGAATTGCGCATGCTTTGCGCAGCAACCGTTTGCGCGGAGGTTGGCTGGCGCTCGGTTTGCTGAGCCGTTTGCGCAGGGCTTACTCCCGGCATGCGGATCGGATCGATGTACTCCACTGCAATTGGCTGCAGACCATGTTGCCCGCCCCACGCAAGCTGCCCGTGCTGGTCACGGTACTCGGTACGGACATGCAATTGCTCAAACTGCCGCTAATGCCAGTTTTGTTGCGCTGGGCTATGCGCGGACGTTCTGTTTCCATCTGTCCCAACGCAGAATGGATGGATGCGCCCCTCCGCTCCATGTTTGGCGATGAAGCGCAGATTCAAGCCATCCCATTCGGGATCGATACGGCTTGGTTCAATCTGCAGCGCAACGTTGATTTCGCTGTGCCATCGCGCTGGTTGGTGGTGTCGCGACTGACGCGAACCAAGCTGGGTTCGCTTTTCGAGTGGGGTGAGCCATTATTCAAGGATAAACCACGCGAATTGCATCTGTTTGGCCCCATGCAAGAGCCGATCGACCTGCCGCCATGGGTTCACTACCACGGCCCCGCCACGCCCGCGCAGCTTTGTGAGACCTGGTTCCCTCAGGCGCATGGGCTCATCACTCTGAGTCGCCATAGCGAAGGCAGGCCGCAAGTCATGCTGGAAGCCATGGCCGCGGGACTACCCATCGTTGCCTCGCAATTACCCGCGCACGCTGATCTGCTTGCGCATCAAACGACAGGGCTGCTATGTGACGGCCCCGAGACATTCGCAGCCTCTCTGCGTAGCTTGGAGGTCCGTGAAGAGAATCTCCGAATCGGCAATGCTGCGCGAGCGTGGGTTCGTGAGACCATCGGTACATGGGACGATTGCGCAGCGCGCTACATAGCGATTTACCGAAAACTTGTCGCTGGAACGCAACCATGAGCCATCAAGTTCTTGTGATCGGTGCGGCTGGATTTATCGGACAACATCTCGTGAGTGCCTGGGTGCAGGCGGGTGTCAGCATCAACGCACTTGTAAACCAAGCACGGGCTGAGTTTGATCCGCGTGTACAAACGCTTGGCACCGACGCGAATCTTTCTGCAGTGCTCGCGCGTTGCGACGCAGTCGTTTGGCTGGCATCTGGGACGACCCCGGCAAGTTCAGCGGGAAACCCATTACTAGAACTCGGCAGTAATCTTGTTCCGCTACTCGGCGTGCTTCATGCGCTCCAGGCAACTCCGCAATGTCACCTTATCTATGTATCTTCGGGCGGCACCATTTACGGTGAAGTCGACCACCCTGCAGAAGAGCCTCTCGCGGCGCATCCGCGGTCTTACTACGCCGCAGGCAAAGCAGCGGCGGAGCACTTTATCGAAGCCTATTGCAAGCAATATGCGGGCAGAGCCACCATTTTGAGGCCTTCCAATGTCTACGGCCCTGGCCAGACGCTGCACGGAGGTTTTGGCGTTATTCCAGCAGCGATGGACTGCCTGCTGCAGAGTAAGCCCATGACTTTGTGGGGAGATGGCGAAAGCCTGCGTGATTACCTTTACATCGACGACTTCGTGGCCGCATGTACAACAGTGCTGCAACAACCGGCGCTTCAGGGCGTGCGTGTATTCAATGTCTGTAGCGAGCAGGCGACCAGTCTCAGGCAATTGCTTGCAGTCATCGAACAAGTGGCGGGACGCACACTGCAGCGCGACCAACGCGCAGCTCGGGCCGTAGATCTTCGCAGCGTGTTGCTCGACGGCACGAGAATTCGCCGGGAACTGGGTTGGGCATCGCACATCAGTCTGCGCGACGGCTTGCAGCGCACTTGGCAATGGCTCAACGCGATCCAGCCTTGAACCCCGTCACGCCACCTCCGTGCATTTCCGTGTGCATCGCCAACTACAACGGGATGGCCGTGCTTGCGGATTGCATCGATTCGGTGTTGGCGCAAACAGTGGATGCACTCGTCGAAATCATCATCCATGACGATGCTTCCACCGACGCCTCGCTTCAACTGCTGCGCGAGCACTATCCGCAAGCTCGGGTGATCGCCAGTGATATCAACGTCGGTTTCTGCATCGCCAACAACCGCATGGTGGCGCAGGCGCGAGGCGAGTTCGTGCTGCTGCTCAACAACGACGCCGCGCTGGCCCACGACGCCCTGGCCACCTTGCTGCATGAAGCCGCGCAGCAACACCCGCAAGGTGTTCTCAGTCTGTCGCAATTCGACTGGACCAGCGGCGCGCTGGTCGACCGCGGTTGCCTGCTCGATCCCTCCTACAACCCCGTGCCCAACACCGACCCGCAGCGGCGCGACGTGGCCATGGTGATCGGCGCCTGCTTGTGGCTGCCGCGCGCGCTGTGGCAGGAGCTTGGCGGCTTCCCTGAATGGTTCGAATCAATCGGCGAAGACCTGTACCTGTGCTGTCACGCAAGACTGGCCGGCTATCCGGTGCAAGTGCCCGCCGCCAGCAGCTACCGTCATCGTCAAGGTGCCAGCTTCGGCGGCAATCGCGCCACTGCAAGCGGGCTGGCCACAACCTATCGCCGCCGCCAACTGAGCGAGCGCAACAAGACCTTTGCCATGGTCATCTGCACGCCTGGCGTTGCGCTTTGGTTGCTGCTGCTCCTGCACTTGTTCATGCTGACCCTGGAAGGCCTCGTGCTCAGCCTGTTGCGTCATGACGCGCGCCTGTGGCGTGAGGTCTATGCGGGTGTATGGCGGGCTTTGTGGGCGCAGCGAAAACAACTGCGTGCGCAGCGGAAAGGCATTCAATCGGCACGGCATGCGACGCTGCGCGTCTACTTCAGCGGTTTTGTCCTGCGCCTGCGCAAGCTCGACATGCTGTTGCGCCACGGTGCGCCGGAAATTCGCTGATGCCGCCTCACTCGCCTAAGGTTTGCAAAAACGCGGCGGCGCCATCAGCAGCGCCTGTCGTGGCACAGAGTCGGCGCGCAGGATGGCGCCAATCAGCGTGCTGGTATCGATGACGACCCGTCCCCGCAGCCGGTCGCTCACCGCGATTCTTTGACCAGGCGCAGCACGTCTTCATCGGTCAACGTCCGTGCGGCGGGTGTGAGCTGGGCGTCGCTCTTGGCCAATGCGGCCTCGAATTCCGCCACCGCCGAGCTGCGCTTGCGCCGCGCTGCCTGCAGCGCCTGCAAATCCTGCATGTCTTGCGGCGAGACGATGAACGCCGCTGCGCGCCCATGCCGGGTGACGACCACCGGCTCGCGCTGCACGGTATCCAGCAACTGCCCAAAGCGGCTCTGGGCTTCGACCGAGGTGACGGTGATCATGGAAGACTCCTGCGTGAACTGTCTATTCTAGCCATTATAGCTAGATTGACAGGTTTGGCTTGGCCACGGCCTGCCTTGACAGATCCAGCGTCCATTGCGGCCGATTGCCATCACCAAGCTGCAGCATCACCCCCGCCACGGCCCCATGCGCCCGCGCAGGCCGTCCCACAGGCCGCGCGCGGCCATGCGCAAGGCAGCCAGGCGCTGCCGACCGAACACGATTTGCGTGTAGACCACACCAACGATGTACCAGCCATTGCGCAACTTCCAGCGCCAGGGGATGAACGGCAGGCGGCACAGCGCGACGAAGTTGCGAATTCGGTAGTACACCCGCACCGGGCTGTAGGCGCTCTCCTGGCGCCAGCCGAAGAATTGGAGCCGGGCACATTTTCACATCGGTTTTCCAGTGAAAATTACAAGCGGTTGAATAGAAAAAAAGGCTCTTCTTGATTCACGCCATATGTAATCGCATCAAAATGCTGTAGTAATTCGTTGTGCTTTTTAATGCAAGGTTGAAGGCCGCAGGAAGAAAGACGCATGAATATATCCGAAGCATAAAGGCGAACATGGTCTTCTTGTCCATATGCATGCAGCCGCGCCTCATCGTCAGTGATACCGACATCGCTCCAGGTCACCGACAATTTCGTGCTGTATGGTGTTTGCAGAATGGCGCGGCCTCCGGGTTTGAGGATGCGGCGAATTTCATCAAGAGCTCGCAAATCATCGGCAACATGTTCTAGCACGTGGTTGGCAATGAGCAGGTCCACACTTGCATCTTCAAACGGCATGGCGAGCATATCCACCCGCTCAACATGCGAGTCGCTTGGAAATAAATCGCAGCGAACGTAGCGCACTGGACTAGATTGAAGTATGCGGCGTGCAATAGCTCGTTCTGGCGCAAAGTGCACCACTGCTTGCCCATTGATAGCATGGAAAATTCCCGTTTCTTCCATATACAGCAGAAGATGACGTTCGCGATCGCTGGCTCCGCAGGCTGGGCACTCAACGTGATCCAGGTCGCTCCCAACGATGTTCAAAGTACGCATAAGAGGTGGCGCAGCGCGCCAGCCGCCACGGTGTGGCAAAAACCAGCCGACATGCTGACCGCATGCGACGCAGAGCCTCTGGCGGCCCGGTAACCAGCGTGCTGCGGCGGCATGCGCCAAACGCGATAATTTATATTTCTTCATTCGGGCACGCCACAGTCATCTTCGGTAAAAAACTCTTGATACTCCACGGCTAACTGCAAATCCAACAACTTCACGCGCGAACATGTAGGCCGTTCTAATAATTCCGACCAAAGCCGACAAGACGATAATTAACCGATGGGGAGTATTATCGGCTAACACGCGACGCCACCATTTTATAAACATCTTTGGTGATCGCATTCTTGCAGCGCGAAAGAATGTCCGGCGTAGAAAATCCCCTTTACCTGCTGCAAGCTCCTTGGCTACTGGCTCCTTCCCACTAGCAGATGTCAGTGCCTGCCAATATAACTCACGCGTATGTTCATTAGCGTTAACGATCATTGATGTAGAGGAATTTATTCTGTATAAAACACCAGGACGGTTGATGTAGCCGAGAGCACCAAATTCGACCAAGCGCAAATGCATCAAATAATCAATGAATGGGGGCGATGTAGCGATAATTGCCGATGCATATTTCTGACGGTACAGCAAAGAACTGTGATTTAGAAAATTGCCGTATTTGAGCATGCCTGCAAGGTCGAAACGATCACGCTGCTGGTTGTTGAACAGGCCGCACAGTGCGCCCTTGTCGTCTATAACAATGGCATTTGTATAAACGGCTGGGCAATCGGTGTGCGCATTCATAAAGGCCAGTTGTCCGGCGATTTTCCCGGGTAGCCACATGTCGTCACCATCGAGGTGTGCGATAAATTCTCCTTGTGCACGTTTGACAATGAACTGATAATTAGCGGCAGGGCCTAGGCGGGGGGCGTGGCGGAAATGCTTAATAACACCGGGATGCCGCGCTGCCCAACGTGCCGCAATCTCAGATGTGGCATCTTCGGACATGTCGTCGCCAATCAGTATCTCGCAGGTTAGGCCGTCAATTTGCCCGATCACGCTCTCCAAACACTCATCGAGATAACGCTCTTGGTTGCATGTGGCAATGCAGATCGAAACCACTATGGTGTCCATGCACGGCTTCCTAGAAGCTCAAAAATGACCATCCGACTCAAGTTGCCTGTCAAGAGGCCAGCCAAACCACCCGCCCCGGCTGCTGCGACTACGCCGCAAGTACAGACAATACGGCCTGCGTCGCTAGGCACAATCATAGAAACCAGAAAGGCGACTGCAATCGCCACGCCCGCTGGAGGCGCGACATCCACCAAGAGCCAGTGGAATGCGCGGCCTGGCAAGAAACGATGGTGAATCAGGGGAACCCACAAAAGAAGAAATGCCGCATACGCACCGCACAAGGTAGCACCTGTTCCAACCGCACCCCACTTTTCTGCATTCAACACCAGCGCAGGGAGCAAAAAAACCAGCAGCAAGACATTGCCCCAGACATGGCGTCGCAATTTGCCATACGCAAACTGCAGCAGGAACGGGAGCGAAAGCAGCGCGGCGCAAGAGTAAGCAGGCGCGTAGATTTCGAGAATCGGTGACGCAGACGCGGCCAAAGCATGGTTGCCAGACCACGCATACAGGAGCTGCACAGGCAGCAAAGCCATTGCTGCGCCGACGGCGGCAAAGGTCGCGGCCAGCAATTGCGTCGTCGCCCGATACAGATGCCTGAGTTTTTCATCATTGCCTTGCGTGGCCAATATGGTCATGCGTGGCTGCAACACCTGGTTGAGAGGCGGCATCAACATCAGCACGCCACCAGCAGCCATGACAGCAATCGAGTAATAACCGTATTCGGATAAAGACAACAGACGCGAAAGCACCAGTTTGTCAAACTGGGTGGCCAGCACCCAGATCGCCCCGAGCAAGGCCATTGCACCGGCCAGTGGCGCAAGTTCGCGGAATAAATCGAAACTGAATCGAGGCACTTGAGGTCGAGCCGGCAGACCGCGATGGATCAAGGTGCGATAAGTCACAACCTCCAGCAAGCCAACGCCCACCTGGTGTGCGAAAAACACGATGGGCCAATGACGCATGACAGGAATCCAGATCAGTACTCCGATAAACCGCAGCGTTGCAAACGCAACAGCAAGCAGATTGACCAGCCCTTGCCTTTCAAGGCCAACCAGGCCCGCCCGATACATGCTAGCTACCCAGCGCAAACCAACAGCAACAGCCATCATGGCAAGAATACGTGAAACGTCGAGCGGGCCAATTAAGTCGGACTGCAGCCAATCGCGCGCGATCCAGTTGCGGCCAACAATCAGTGCGCTGACTGCAAGCACCGCGAGGCCACCTAGCAACAATTCCAATGTACGCAAACGCAGTAAGGCCGCTCCAGCCGTCAATATGCCTGCACGATAGCGGGCCATCTCGCGAGAAAACGTTGGGGAAATTCCCAGATCGAGAAGCTGCACCCAGGATTGCAGCATTAGATAAAAGCCAACCAAGCCAAATGCAGATGCGCCAAGAATATGCAAATACACCGGCATCAGGATGATGCCGATTAGTGTAACATAAGCCTGCGCCAAATAACTGCCAAAGACAATTCTATATATCATGTGCGACTACAGATTTGTGTGAGTACACAATGCCATGAACTTTTTCTCGAGCATAAGTAAATCGTGCTTCCGCTCCCCTTTTTGCCTTGCCGGAACGCCAATGTAGATTCCAAATGCCTTGCAGTCGCGATTAACCAGGCTGAGCGCCCCGATTGTAGATGTGTGGATGGGGTCATGTGTGGATGGGGTCAGGTCTAGCTTTGTTGCAGATTCATCAGAGCTAGACCTGACCCCGTTGCCCTCCTTAGAGGCGGCTGTCATAACAGAACCCCTTGTTCGAGCGCCTTTTGGTGGATAGGTTGCCAGTGTGTGTCGGGATCACGCACAACAACATCAATGCGCCGCTCACCCAAAAGGCGCAGTAAGCGCGCTTCCAGCTTGAGTGTTTTTTCGAGGCGATTTTGGCTGGGGGCATTCGTCTCGATGTACAGATCAATGTCGCCGCTAAGGGCAGCGTCATCGGTGCGCGAGCCAAACAGGCGCACACGAGCCTCTGAACCAAAAATGTCGGTCACTGCTTGCCGAATTCGATTCGCGTCTTGCTCGCTGAGTCTCATTGTTGCGTTCCCTCACTAATCATCATGGGTTTATCTCCGGCGTAATCAGTTCGAGCCTCGGGAAATAGCTGCGGTAACGCCGCGCATCGCGGGTGAGCAGGGGCCAGGACTGCACCGCTGCATGCGCTCCGATCAAAAAGTCTGGCAGCACGCCGGTTTGACTGCCACCGGCACTGCGGTAGCGCGCAAAGGCCTTGCCGGCAAGGAATAGCGCCGGTCTGGGCACGTCGTGCATGGCCAGCCCAAGTTTGCCCAGCACGGCGTCGAGCGCCTCATAGGTGCTGAAGGACAGGGACAGTTCAGCGTAGATGACGGGGTTGATCGCCAGTGGGTGGACTTGCGACTGCGTGCGCAATTGGTGGATCGACCAGTCGGCCCATTGGGGGTCGTCTTCCAGCACGTCGATGAGCACGTTGGTGTCGATCAGCAGCATCAGGCATCGCCGCGCAGGAGTTGCATCAACTCGTCGGTGCGCCACTTGACCGTCGCGCTGCCGCGGACCGCTTGGAAACGGTCGCGTCTGGCGGTAGGGTGTGAAGAGGCTGCGGGCTTGAGCACGACACTGCCTGCGGCATCCACTGAAAACTCCACCCCACTACCGGGTTTGAGATGCAGGGCATCCCGGATGTGCTTGGGAATGGTGACCTGGCCTTTGCTGGTGAGCGTGGTGGACATGATTTCTCCGAAAGTATTACCGTTTTTGGCATGGTAACGCTGGCGGGCTGGACGGGCTCCTTGCTTAGGCCTTCACCCATCGCGCTTGTACGTCAGGTTGGTGATCTGCTCCGAGATCAGCCCGATGAGGAACACGATGACCGCCGCGCTCATGAGTAGCGCGCTCATATTGGTGAAGCGATGGCCAATGGTGAAGGTGTAGACATAGTTTCCCAGGCCTAGCAGGAAGAACCCGGCGGCCACCGGCGCGAACAGTTTCAGCGGCGAATACAGCGTGGCGATCTTGAAAATGATGAGCAGAAAGCGCACGCCGTCGCGTAAGGGGCGGATGTGGCTCTTGCCGACGCGCCGCGCCGCCACGATGGGCACATAGGCCACCGGGTAGGCGCTGCGGAAAAACGCCATGGTGCTGGTGGTGGGGTAGGAGAACCCGTTGGGCAGCAAATGAATGAATTCGCGGAACTTGTCGGCCCGCGCGGCGCGAAAGCCGCTGGTCAGGTCAGCCACCGGGTGGTTGGTCATCCAGCTCGCCAAGCGGTTGTACAGGCCGTTGGCCAGGCCGCGGCCTACACTGGCCTGCGAGCCGTCGCCGCGCGCGCCCACGGCCATGTCGTAACCCTCGTCGAGCTTGGCGAGAAGGCGGGGAATGTCGGCGGGGTCGTGCTGCCCGTCGGCGTCCATGAACACCAGCACCTCACCTCGCGCGGCGCGCGCGCCGGTCTTGATGGCGGCGCCGTTGCCCATGCCATAGGGTTTGCTGATGACCCGCGCGCCCGCCTGCTCGGCCGCAGCGGCGGTGGCGTCGGTGGAGCCGTCGTTCACCACGATGACTTCGGCTTCGGGGTAGATCGCGCGGATGCGAGCGACCGTCTGCCCCACAGCGCCGACTTCGTTGCGGGCAGGGAGAATGATGGATAACTTGCATGGGGTCAGGTCTAGCTTTGTAGCAAATGCATCAAAGCTAGACCTGACCCCATGCAGATCAGTGACCCCATGCAGATCAGTCGTCATTTCTTCTCCCCGATTTCTTCGGTCAGCACCTTGCGCAAATGCGCCTCGCTGTCCTGATAAAAGCCCACATGTCGCAGCCAGCGCTGGTGCAGGGCGGCCATGCTCCAGCCATGAATGTGCGCCAACGGCGACGGCACCGCAATGAGCAGGTCGAGCGCCTTTTGCTGATGCCCGGCGCTGGCGAGTTCCACGGCGAAGCGCAGCCGCGCGCCCACCGGCAGACCGGGCAGGCGCAAGGCTTGCAGGTCGAGCGCATAGGCCGCTTGCGCACGCCCCGCGGCGAGGGCGGAGAGGGCTTCACGGTGCAGCAAATCGCGCTGCACCGTGGTCTGCCTGGCATGCGGATTGGCCAGCGCCGCAGCAATCAGGTCTTGGCTGAAGTCAGCGCCCAACGCGGTGCAGGTGCCCAGGCCATCGAGCAATTTGCCGAACTGGTATTGGGTCACGTTGTCGGCCAGATCGGCGGTGCGGGCAGCCTGCAGCAGGCTGGCGCGCAAGCCCTCGGGCGCCTGGCCTAGCGCGCAGGACACGCCAGCGCGGTTGATCAGCAGAATGAGGCTGTGCGGATGCTCGCGCAGCGCGGCATCGAGCAGGCGCGCGGCCTCGGGCGTGTTGCCGACATTGCTCCAGAAATTGGCCAGATAGCCTTGCGCTCGCGGCGAATCCGGGTGTTCGCGCGCCCACACCAGCGCCTGCTGGAAGGGCTTGCCCCAGACATCGGCCCGGCGCGCGGTCTGCAGCGCAAACAAGGCCAGCAGCGCCACGGCGAACCACACCGGCCAACGGCGGGAGGTAACACCGGGGGTCAGGTCTAGCTTTGTAGCATTTGCTACAAAGCTAGACCTGACCCCATTCACCCCATTCACCACCGCGATCGCCAGCGGCAGAAACATCAGCCCAGCCGGCAGGTAGTTGCGATGTTCGAACGCGAGTTCGAGCTGCAGCCAGGTGCTTTCCATCACCTGCCCGGCGAGATAGAAGCCCACGGCGACACCAGCCGCAGCCACTACGGGGCTGCGCGCCCAGCGCGACAGCGCGGCAAAGACGATGAGCGCCAGGATGCCGAGCACGGCGAACAGCGTGGACAGCGGCTGCAGCAGCCCGGTGGAGAGCACGATGTCGTCGTGGAACAGGCCGCCGTCGTGTGTGCGCGCCAGCCAGATGTCGCCCAGATACGTCCAGACGATGCGGCTTTCGGTCAGCAGGCGTTGCAGCGGGGTGAAGTCGCGCCCGGCCATCGCGCCCGTCCACAAGCCCGGCAGAAAGGTGGCGAGATAGCCCAGCACCGCCAGGGCGGGCAGGCGGATGAACACCCAGCGCCAGACGAGAAACGTGCGGCCGCCTTGCGCGACGGCCGTGTGCTGGCGGTCGAACACCAGCGCCTCCAGCACCCAGGCCAGTAGCGGCAACAACGCGCCGTTCTCTTTGGAGAGCACGGCCAGCAGCGTGCCCAGCGCCAGCGAGACGCTCATCCATGCATAGCCTGCGCGCTTGCGCCCCTGCGCCAGCAACGACCGGCCATGCGCGTAGCCCCACAGCCCCGCAAAGACAAAAGTGGCGGCGAGCATGGCCATGCGCTGCACCACATACAGCGTGGTGCTCACCCAAAACGGGTCGAGCAGCCAAAGCCCTGCGGTCAGCACGCCCACCCAGGCGGCGGGCTGCCGCGCCAGACCCAGCGCCCGCGCCAGCGCCGCGCTCAGACCCGCGAGCAGCACGCCGTTGAGCAGGTGAAACGCCACGTTGGTGAGCTTGAACGCCTCGGGCGCTGCGGGCCAATTGCGGGCATCGAGCAGAAAGGTGGCGAGCGACAGCGGCCGTCCCGTCGGCCCGGCAAAGCCCGAGGTGAGAAAGGCCACTACTTTCCACCAGGTATCGATCTGCCCAAAATCACCCAGCGGGGCGAGGTTGGAAAAATCGTCGAACAGAAAAGGCCCGGTGCGCCCAGGCCAGTAAGCCAGCCAGGCCAGCGCCAGCAACACCGCCAGCGCCGCGAGCGGCAGCATGCGGCGAAAGGTCGGGGCGGTGCTGGATGACGGTTCGTTGTTGTGCATGGTTAGCGACTTTCCGTTTCAGCCTGGCCGCTGGCCTTCATCTTTTGCGCCAACTCCTGCGTCAGCTTCGTGATCTCCGCATCGTGAATGCCAAAGCGATTCAGCTCGCGCATGCGCTCCAGCACGTTGTCCGCATCGCCGTAAAGCCCCGCGGCCGTCTGCATGACGAGCAGGTTTTTCCAGTAGTCGTACTTGCCGGGGTCGAGCGCCACGGCGCGCAGCATGAGCTGGTAGGCCAGCGGGTTGTCATGCGCGAGGTTGGCGGCCCAGTTGGCTTGCAGCGTGACCAGATCGGCGCGGCTGGGGTTGCGCTGCACCGCGAAGGCGATCAACTCGCCGAGTTGCTGCACATCGCCCGGGGTGTAACGGCACACGCCGTTGATGCTGCACTGAATCAGGCTGTAGAGCGCGCCCACGTCTTCCGCGCTCATCGGCGAGGTGGCGATGGTGTGGTGCATCTCGGCCCACCAACGCGGCTGAATCGGCAGACCGTTCTTCGCCGACATGAACACCAGCGCCTGCAAGGGTTGCAGATCAGCGCCCGGCAGCAGCGCGCCCTGTTCCATCTGCCGCATGCCCATCTGGAACTGCGGGCTGCCCACGCCCTGCGCCGTGATGAGCATCATGCGCCCCAGGTCGTAACTGGCGCGCGGCGACTGCGGATGCGTGGTCGCCTCGAAGTACGCCAGCCGGTACGGGTTACCCCAGGTCTGCGCCCGAATGGCGGTAAACAGGCCGTAAAGCGCGATGAAGGCTGACACACCGCCCACGGTGAGCAGACGCAACGTGCCGCGGCGCTCGGCGTCCGGCGGGCTCCAGGTGAACAGCAGGGCGAACAGCGCCAGAAAAATGCCCCAGTCCGGCAGATAGTTGCGGTGTTCATACACCAGTTCCAGCGGCACGAAGGTCGACAGCAACGACTGCCCGGCAAACCACCACAGCACACCGAAGGCGAACAACGGCAGGCGGCGGCGCAAGGCCAGCGCCGCGCCCAGCAGCGCCGCCAGAAACGCCCAGCTCGCCGCCGTCGTCCACGGCGACAGCCAGCCGGTGGAAAGCGCGATGTCGTCGTGATAGAGGGAAAGCGCATCGGGCGAGGGCAGCACGATCCAGCGCAGATAGTCCACCAGTACCCGCCCCTCGGTGAACAGCCGCTCGCTCAAGGTGAACGGGCGGGCGGCATAGGCCGAGCCGTTCAGCGCGCCGGGCAGCAGCCAAGCCAGACCGAGTACGCCGGGTATCAGCAGCAGCACCACGAACACCGGAACCAGCGGATTGAGACCCCGCGGCAGTGTGTTGACCCCATCCCAACCGCCCCCACTGCGTGGAGGAGGCGTGTTTGCTCCCTCTCCACTTGTGGGGAGGGCCGGGGAGGGGAGGTTTCGCGCCGCAAGCGCGCCACGCAGCACCACCCACTCCAGCACGAAGGCGTAGGCCGGCAGCATCACCCCGGTTTCCTTCGCCAGCGCGGCTACCGCCGTGCCGATGGCCAGGCTGCCCCAGATCCACGCCATCGCGCCGCGTCGGCCCGCAATCAGCCGCATGCGCCCGTGCCAGTACGCCAGCAGTCCCAGCAACACGAAGCAAGACGCCAGAGCCTCCTCGCGCTGAATCACATACAGCACCGCAGTGAGCTGAATCGGCGCCAGCACCCAGGCGGCAGTGGCCAGCAGCGCCAGCGTGGGCGCGCCCACCAGCCAGGGGCGCGGCGCCTGCCTCTCCAGCCAGCCCAGCACTCGCACCGACAGCAGCCAGATCAGCCAGCCGTTGAACAGATGCAGCAGCACATTCGCCAGTTTCAGCGGCCAGGGGTTCATGCCGGTGAACACCATCTGCGCCGCAAAGGTGAACATCGACAGCGGCCTATCCAGCGGCCCCGCGTGCGCGCTCCAGATCGCGTGCCAGAAGTGGGTCTGCAGCGCGCTTTGCGCAAACGCCGCGTTGTCCACCAGATTGCCGAAATCGTCGAACACATACCCGCCCGACAGGCCCGGCCAATAGACCAGCAGGCCCAGCGCGAGAATGAGAAGAAGAACCAGCTTGGGGGTCAGGTCTAGCTTCATAGCATGTCGACCGCTTTTTGCTCGGCTTTTTGGCGGCGCACCACACGCCCTACCGTCGTGAAATGCACGCCAAAATAGTCGGCGATCTGCGTGTAGCTGTAGTGACCCGTGGCATGTGCGGCAGCGATGGCGTCGTCCCGGCGCGGATGGCGGGCGGCGATATCCGCCAACGGCAAGGGCGGAGCGCGGCGCTGTGCGAGCGGCACTTGCAATGCAGGCGCCTGCCCCGCCTGGGCCAACATGCGCGCCACAAAAGCCGCATCGCCGAGATACACCTGCGCCTGCAAGCGGTTCCACAGCGGCGGCGCCTTCACGCCCTCGGCGACGAACTGCGCGAAAGCGAGCATGGCCGCACCGCGATCCACACCGAAGGTCGACAGCAACACATCAGTCGTCAGCCAGCGATACGGCGCCACCTGTCCCGTCATGGCGCCATAACTGCTCCAGGGCCAATCTTGAGCCTGCCGCACCATGCCCGCCCGGACCGGGTTGAGCACCACATAACGCGCCACCTCCAGCAGATAAGGATTCCGGTCCACCAGGATCGCCTTGTATCGCCCCTGAAACACATGGCCCACGCGCCCATGTTTGCGATTACTGCGCTGGGTGTAAGCGCCGTTGAGCTGACGCATACCCTTGGACAAATTGCCGTCCGGGGTTTCCACCAGCAGGTGATAGTGATTGGTCATCAAACAGTACGCGTGCACCTGCCAATTGAAGTCGGCCACCACGTCGCCCAGAATATCCAGAAATAATCGGCGATCCGTGTCATCCTCATAAATCGGCTCCTGCCGATCACCACGGGCCGTGACGTGATAAAGCGCGTGAGGAAATTCAAGACGCAGAGGGCGGGACATGCCGCGATTCTAGCGGCAGATATGCTATGAAGCTAGACCTGACCCCATTCTTTCACATTCTTTCAAAGAATCACCAAAGCCGTCTGTCCATCCACCACCGCATCAGTCACCAGTTTCCTGTCAAAGCTGGCCAGCTTGCCACCGTGGTGCCGCGCGAGCGCGAGCAAATAGCTATCGGTGACCTGGGTGTGGCTGAGCAGGCGCTCCGCCTGCACGAGCGCAGGGTTCATCAAGCTGATGTCGTCGGGCCAGAAGTGATGACCCGGCAGGGCCCGCAGCGCTAGCAGCACCCCGGCAACGGTTGCAGGCGTGCCTGGCGCGTTGGGGTAACGCGGATGGCCGACGATCCGCAACAAGCCGTTTTCCGTCAGCGGGCAGGTGGCCCAGTTTGCACGGCCCGTTTGGGCAAACCAATGGTGCGCGGCGTCGTGCTGCATATGCGCCGGGTCGATCAGCGCAATGAGCACGTTGACATCGAGCAGGTACGTCGTCATGGCAACTCGTCGCGCAACTGGTTGACGAGCTCCAAAGTCACCGGCTTCGCATCGGGCTGACTGGCGAGCAGCGGCACGCCGTTGCGCTGGCCCAGGACGGGCTCTCGCCGCAGGGCCTGCCGCGCCAGCGCCGACAACACCTCACCCACGCTTTTATGCTGCCCAGCCGCCAAATGGCGGGCGGCATTGAGCACGTCATCATCAATCGACAGAGTGGTTCTCATGACCATGTCTCCAAGCATCAAACATCAGGCACCGCGCATCATAGTCTGAAAGTCAGTGCATGGAGCATCGAGGGCATAACACCACCGAGGGCGTGAGCGTGCCCATGAAAGCGCCCGGTCGCCACTGTGCCGCTGCATTTGCGCACCCTCAAGCCACCCCGAAAACAAAAAACCCGCCACGCGGCGGGTTTCGGGGTGAAGAAGGGGAAAGGGGTGCTACGAAGCTAGACCTGACCCCGTTCTTTTTCATTTTCTGTTGTTAGGTGCCTTTGCACGAAGAAGGAAGATATTTTTGCGGCATGTTGCCAGAGGTGCAGGTCCATGTTACTGAACCACCAGCGCCAGTTGCGGAAAGAGACAGCGTCATCGCAGTGATGTTTGAGTTGGCCTTGGGTCCAGCATATGCGGCAGTAATAACACCGCTAGCATTTGTAATGCTGGAAACATAATTACCCTTTATCGATGCTGCGGTGGCAAGGCCAGCTGAGGCATTATTCAAGGGGAAGTGGCCATTGGTTGTATAGAATTCACTAACTGCAGTTTTTGCACCGTCCATCAGTGATAGGCCTTCAGTTACCTGTGCACGAATCGTGTAATCCTGATACGCCGGAATCGCGATCGCCGCCAAAATACCGATAATCGCCACGACGATCATCAACTCGATCAGCGTGAAACCTTGTTGCAGTTGCTTTTTCATCTGAAACTCCTGAGTGTGGAAAAGAAAATAAAAAAAAGTAAAAATCAATAACGGTTGGGCAAAAAAATCACCGCAGCCCGGGGCGGAACAAAGTCTGGAGATGCTGCTTACCCCAGACTGCGGTGGACTGACATCACCCCCCGATGGGCATGAGAGATAGAGCACAAGCCGTGCCAGCCCTTTTGTGTCTTGCTCGCCCCGATTTCCGTGAACTGCTTCACGAAATCCGGCGCATCGGCCCGCTCAACCCCCGACAATCTTTGCCAGCCCTGCCAATTTTTGTCAGGCGAGGCGAAAATTGGCGATGTGCGCAGGCGCGCAAGCCGCCGCGAGTGGCGGTTCGGCACGGGTCAGCTTGCTGACGTTGCTCGAAACCTAGTGGGTATTGCGCAGCGCGGCCAGGGTGGACAGGCCGGGGGTGCTCGGGCTGTTCAAAAACCTGCTGGAGTGCGCCGACCTGCTGATTGAAAACGAGGATGCGCTGGTGCAGGCCTTGCACGACTATGAGGATGGGCTGGCCGACTTTGCGGATTGCCTGATGGCCGCGCGCTATCAGCAACTGGGCTGCTCCACCCTGTTGGCTTTTGACGCCAAGGCATCACGCCTGCCGGTGTGTACTCGGCTGTAACTGCGGCAAGCGGTTTTCAACGGCACGAAGTCGGCAGATAGGCGGGCGGCACGGCGTTGGCGTCTGCATGGGTGGTGCAATTCCACTGCAGAGCACCTGCCGAGCTGGTGGCCGAGAGGAAAAGCACTTTGTTCGATAGATTGGAATTGGCATGGTTGCCGTAGGTCATCTTGATCAGCCCAGACGTGACCGTGACGCTGCTCACATAGTTGCCGCTGATCGACCCGGCAGAAACCAGTCCGGCAGACTGGTTGGAATTGGGAAAGACGCCGTGTTGCGCGTAGTAATCCCAGATCGCATTTTTCGCCCCCCCGGCCAGCACCAGCCCCTCTGAGACTTGGGCGCGCATGGTGTAGTTTTGATAGGCGGGTATGGCGATGGCCGCCAGTATGCCGATGATGGCGACCACGATCATCAGCTCGATGAGGGTGAAGCCGCCTTGGAGGGGGCGGAATGAGGGGCGGAATGAGGGAACAGAGGGCGCGCGCATGGTCTGTGCTCGATGGGGCAGGGCCGGTGGGTTTGTAAACAATCGTGATTCTGGCTCTGCAATTTGAAGGCCATCGGCGCGGGTCGCAACAAGGGCCGGATTGTGTGAAATGCTTCACAGTTTTTCGCCACCGCGGGCGGGCGCAGTGACGGTTTGCGGCGGAAATGAGCCGGATTTGTCAGCACGGCGCTTGCGGCTGACAATTTTTGCGGGTCAGGACCACGCGAACCGGTAAGTCCCGGCTATTCGATGTCGGCGTAAATCTCGGACAGGGGAATGTCCAGTTCCAGGCAGTCGAGGTGCAGTGCGCTTTCGACGAGGCGATCATGCGCCCAGCCTTGGGGCGTGCGGCGGTAGCGGTCGATGCACAGGGCATCCTGATCGACCAGCACATATTCCTGCAGGCTGGGAAGCAGGCCGTAAGCGAGGCGCTTTTCCCGGCGGTCGATGCGTTCGGTGCCCTTGGAGAGCACTTCGATGATGAGGCAGGGGCGGGTGCAGTAGAGATTGTGCCGATCTTGCGGATCGCAGGTGAGGATGAGGTCGGGGTAGTAGAAGAAGGTCTCTCCTTCATGCTCGACACGCACCTTCATGTCGGCGATGAAAAGCTGGCAACGGCGGGCGCGGGCCTGCTGGTGCAAGGCTGCATACAGCGCGCCCGCGATCAGGCCGTGCTTGCGACTTGCCCCGCCCCTGGCGACGACCTGGCCGTCGAGGTATTCGTGCTTGATGTCGGTGAGCTGTTCGCCCTCAAGGTAGTCTTCAACGCTGACGGCGGGCCTGAGCGCGGCTATGGGGGGCATGGTGATGTCCTGTACCTTTAGGGAAGACCATCGTATTCTGCACGAGTTGAGGGGAACTGACTTCGGCGGACACTCTCCAGAAAACGCCGGGTCGCCCCCCTTAGGGAGAGTCGGGCAAATCCTGCCTATGGGGCTACTCAGAGGACACTGCCATGCAACTCATCGATTCCATCGTGACCGAGGCCGCCGCGCTCACCGCGCTGCGGCGTGATCTGCACGCGCACCCCGAGCTGTGCTTCGAGGAGCAGCGCACGTCCGACGTGGTGGCGGCGCGGCTGGCGGCGTGGGGGGTGGAGGTGCATCGCGGCCTGGGCAAGACCGGGGTGGTGGGGGTGATTCACGGCCGCGACGGGGGTGTCTGTGGAAGGATGATCGGCCTGCGCGCCGACTTCGACGCCCTGCCGGTGACCGAATTCAACACTTTCGCCCACGCCAGCCAGCACCCCGGCAAGATGCACGCCTGCGGCCACGACGGCCACACCGCCATGCTGCTGGCGGCAGCGCAATTCCTGGCCAAGTCGCGCGATTTCGACGGTACGGTGGTGTGCATCTTCCAGCCGGCCGAAGAGGGCGGTGGCGGCGCGCGCGAGATGATCGCCGACGGCCTGTTCGAGCGCTTTGCGGTGCAGGCGGTGTTTGGCATGCACAACTGGCCGGGCATTCCGGCGGGGCACTTCGCGGTGAAGGCCGGGCCGGTGATGGCGTCGAGCAATGAGTTCCGCATCAAGCTCACCGGCAAGGGCGCGCATGCGGCCATGCCGCATCTGGGCCTCGACCCGGTGCCCGCCGCTTGCCAGATGGTGCAGGCGTTTCAGACCATCGTCACCCGCAACCGCGCCCCGCTCGACCCGGCGGTGATTTCGGTCACCATGATTCATACGGGCGAGGCGACCAATGTGATTCCCGAATTCGCCGAAATTCAGGGCACGGCGCGCACCTTCACTACCGAAACGCTCGACCTGATCGAGACCCGCATGCGCGACATCGCCACCCACACCGCGGCGGCCTTCGGCGTGGGCTGCGAGTTTGCGTTCAAGCGCAACTATCCGCCCACGGTCAACCACCCCGCCGAAGCCGAGTTCGCCAGGCGGGTGATGGTGGAGATGGTGGGCGCAGACGCGGTGCAGGAGTTCGTGCCGTCGATGGGCGCGGAAGATTTTTCCTTCATGCTGCAGGAGAAGCCCGGCGCCTATCTGATCATCGGCAACGGCGACGGCGACCACCGCGTGCCCGGCCACGGCGAAGGGCCGTGCACCTTGCACAACCCGAACTACGACTTCAACGACGATCTCATTCCGCTGGGCGGCAGCT
>NZ_JBYCKI010000136.1:0-6813 GCF_057473305.1 Thiomonas sp. TH-17 | reverse complement strand
GGCATGAACGCCACCCCCATGCTGTATTACGCCTGCGCCACCACGCCGGTGGTCAGCGGCATTCAGATCACCGGCAGCCACAATCCGCCCGAGTACAACGGCCTGAAGATGGTGCTCGGCGGCAATGCCCTGTTTGGCGAGCAGATTCAGGAATTGCTGGCGCTGACCCGCAGCGAAGCCTTCGCGCAAGGAAGCGGGAGCGCGCGGCAGGCGTCTATCGTCGAGGACTATCTGGGCCGGATCAAAGGCGACATCAAGCTGGCGCGGCCGATGAAGGTGGTGGTCGATTGCGGCAATGGCGTGTCGGGGGCTTTTGCGCCGCGGTTGCTGCGCAGTTTGGGCTGCGAGGTGGTGGAGTTGTTCTGCGAGGTCGACGGCACGTTTCCCAACCATCATCCCGACCCCGCCGATCCGCACAACCTCGAAGACCTCATCCGCACCGTGCGCGATACCGGCGCCGAACTCGGCCTGGCTTTCGATGGCGACGGCGACCGGCTCGGCGTGGTCACGCCCAGCGGGGCCGTCATCTGGCCCGACCGGCAGCTCATGCTCTACGCCGCCGATGTGCTGGAGCGCCATCCCGGCGCACCCATTCTGTTCGACGTGAAATGCACCGCGCAGTTGCCGGCCTGGGTGCGCCAGCATGGCGGCGAGCCAGTGATGGGCCGTACCGGGCATTCGCTGGTCAAGGCCAAGATGAAAGAAATCGACGCGCCGCTGGCCGGCGAGATGAGCGGCCACATCTTTTTCAAGGACCGCTGGTACGGCTTCGACGACGCGCAGTATGGCGCGGCCCGGCTGCTGGAAATTCTTTCTCGTGCCGAGAATGCGGGCGCCGTGCTTGAAGCCCTGCCCGATTCCGTCTCCACCCCGGAGCTCAAGCTGGAGACCGCAGAGGGCGCCAACTTCACGCTGTGCGAGCGTTTGCAGCGCGAAGGCCGCTTTCCCGGCGCTTTGGATATTTCCACCATCGACGGCGTGCGTGCCGACTACGCCGATGGCTTCGGCCTGGCGCGGCCCTCCAACACCACGCCCTGCGTGGTGCTGCGATTCGAGGGCGTCGATGCGGCGGCGCTGGCACGGGTGCAGGCCGAGTTTCGCGCCGCGCTGCTGGCGCTCGATGCTTCGTTGAAACTGCCATTTTGACCACGGTATTGAATCCGTCCACACCGCCCTTGCGCGTGCTGATCGTCAAGACCAGCTCGATGGGCGACGTGGTGCACGCGCTGCCCGTGGTGCACGACATCCTGGCCGCGCATCCCGGGGCGCAGATCGACTGGCTGGTCGAGGAGGCCTACGCCGACATCGTGCGCGCCCATCCCGGTGTAAGGCGAGTGATTCCGCTGGCGTTGCGGCGCTGGCGCAAGCAGTTCTGGCGCGCAGAAACCCGGCAGGAGTGGCGCGAGTGGAAAGCTGCTTTGCGCGCCGAAACCTATGACGCCGTGATCGATTTGCAGGGCTTGGTGAAAAGCGCCCTCATCGCCCGGCTGGCGCGCGGGCCGCTCTATGGCCTGTCGTGGCGCAGCGCTCGCGAGGCGCTTGCGCCCTTGTTCTACGCCCATCGTCAGAAGACCGACTTGCATCGCACCGAAGCCGCCGTGCCGCGCTACCGGGCGCTGGTCGCCTGGGCCTTGCGCTATGCCCCACAGGGCAAGCCGCAATATGGTCTGAGCCTGCAGGCAGAGCGCCCCTCGTGGCTGGCGGGCGATGCACCCTATGCCTTGCTGCTGAGCGCCACCGCCAAAGACCGCAAGCTGTGGGAAGAAGCGCGCTGGGTCGCTCTTGGGCAGGCGCTTGCAGCGCAAGGTCGGATCGGCGTGTTCGCCTGGGGCAATGAGGCCGAGCGCGCACGCGCTGTGCGTCTGGCCGAGGCGGTGAATGCCGCCGCGTCGGACGTCACGATGACACGCGCTTGCGTTGCCCCCGCTGCCTTCGGCTTGGCCGAATGGATGCGGGTGTTGCGCGCGGCCAGCGTGGTGGTTGGAGTCGATACCGGCCTGCTCTATCTCGCTGCCGCAGTGGGCACGCCCGCTGTGGCCCTCTACACCGGCTCGTCGCCGCACAGCGTGGACTTCGAGTCGGCAGGGCCCTGGCGCAGTCTGGGCGAAACCGGCCAGCAGCCTGCTGTGGCCGACGTGCTGAATGCCACGCGGGACGTGCTGGCAGCGGCTGCGGATAGCCGCCCCTCGGCATGAAACTGGCCTTGCGGGTTTACGGCCTTCTCTGGCGGCTGGCTTTGCCCTTCGCCTTGCTGCGGCTGTGGTGGCGCGGCCGCGCCGAGCCGCTGTATCGGCGGCATTGGGGAGAGCGGCTGGGGTGGTTCAGCGGCAAGTCGGCTTCTGCGACAACTGCGGGGCCGCTGATTTGGGTGCATGCGGTGTCTCTGGGCGAAACCCGCGCCGCAGCGCCGCTGATCGAGGCGCTGCGCGAGAAGATGCCGCAGATGCAGCTTTTGCTCACGCACATGACCGCCACGGGCCGCGCGGCCGGGGCTGAGCTGCTGCGGCCCGGCGATGTGCAGGTCTGGCTGCCGTATGACTTGCCGGGGCCGATGCGGCGGTTTCTGCGCCGGTTTCAGCCGCGTGCGGCGGTGCTGATGGAAACCGAGGTGTGGCCGAATCTAGCCGAGCAATGTCGCGCAGCCGGGGTGCCGGTGCTGCTGGCCAATGCGCGGCTGAGCGCGCGCAGTGCGAGCCGTTGGCAGCGCTGGCCGTCCTTGGCGCGCGTGGCCTGGGGCGGGTTGTTCGCTGCGGCGCAAACGCCGGAAGATGCACAGCGCATTCGGGCCATGGGCGCGGCGCAGGCGACGAGTCTGGGCAATCTGAAGTTCGACATGCGACCCGACCCCGCGCTGCTGCAACTCGGCGAGCAGTGGAAGGCGGCTGCTGTGCGCCCGGTGTTGCTGCTGGCGTCCACACGCGAGCAGGGCGGGGACAGCGAGGAGGCGTTGCTGCTGGCCGCGCTGCCTTTGGCGCTGGCGCAGCGGGCGCTGCTGGTTTGGGTGCCGCGCCATCCGCAGCGCTTCGATGCGGTCGCGCAACTTCTCGCGGGCCAGGGCCACGCCGTTCAGCGTCGCAGCCTGGGGGCGCCGACGATTGAGACGGCCGTATGGTTGGGCGACTCACTGGGCGAGATGGCGGCTTACTACGCCATGGCCGATGCGGCGTTCATCGGCGGCAGCCTGCTGCCTTTGGGCGGGCAGAACCTGATCGAAGCCTGCGCTTGCGGATGCCCTGTGGTGCTGGGGCCATCGCAGTTCAACTTCGCTGCCGCGGCTCAGGCAGCGATCGACAGCGGGGCTGCGGTGCAGGCGGCGGATGCGGCGCAGGTGTGGGCGGCTTTTGCGCATTGGCTTGACGACCCTGAAGCGCGCCGGGCGGCTGCTCAGAATGCCCGCGCCTATGCCGCGGCGCACCAGGGCGCGGCGCAGCGGCAGGCGGATTGGATCGTGGAGAACGCGGGGGAGGCGCTTTCTCAGCGCCTGGACGCGGATCAGTAAATCGGCACCGAGGGGTCGATTTCGCGCGACCAGGCGGTCATGCCACCGTTGAGGTTGTACAACTCGCCGAAACCGTTCTGCTCCAGGAAGCGGGCAATCATCATGCTGCGATTGCCGCTGCGGCAGATGACCACCACCGGCTTGCTCTGATCGAGCTCGTTTTGCCGCAGGGGCACGATGCTCATGGGGATGTGGGTGACGGGGCAGTGCGGATGCTTGATCGCCGCCATCTGGAATTCCCAGGGCTCGCGCACATCGAGGAATTGCCAGTCGGTGATGGGGGCGGTGGCGGCTTCGATCTTATCGGCCAGTTCGCGCACGCTGAGTTGCTTGATCATCAGGGGGTCCTTGTTTTGTCAGAGGGTGTAAATGCATTCACACCCTCTCTGTTCAGAATTGGAAGCGCGAGGGCTCGGGGAAATGCTCCAGCCGCGTGGCCGCGGTATCGAACAGATCGCGGGTGCGGAAGTCGGTGGCCGTGGGACGGGTGACGATCTGCGCGCGCATCACCGGATCAAAGCCGACGATGGCTGCCAGCCGCCCGCCCGGTTTGAGGCGCTGCAGCAGGTCTTGCGGAATCTGCGCGACCGAGCCGGAGAGCACGATCACATCGAATTCGGCGCTTTTGGAATAGTGCGCGCCATCGGCCTGTTCGACGGTGACGTTGCTCATGCCGGCTCGCTGCAGATTGGCGCGCGCCATGGTCACCAGTTCCTCGTGGAGTTCCAGGGTCTGCACTGCGGCGGCGCGGTGGCCGAGCAGGGCGGCCATGAAACCGCTGCCCGCGCCAACTTCGAGCACCCATTCATCTTTGCGCACCGCGAGTTCCTGCAGGATGCGCGCTTCCATCTTGGGTGACAGCATGTTCTGGCCGCAGGGCAGGGGAATTTCGGTGTCCATGAAGGCCAGACCGCGATAAGCCGCGGGCACAAAGTCTTCGCGGCGCACGCTGCCCAGCAGTTCGAGGATGCCGGCGTCCAGCACATTCCAGGGACGGATCTGCTGCTCGATCATGTTGAAACGGGCTTGCTCGATGCTCATGGGTTCTCCGTAACGCAGGGTGAAAGTGCCACAGTTTAATTTGTGATGCAAAACCGGCGGACGACGCGGTGTCTGCTGAAGAGCAAATTTCGCGCCGTTTGCCGCATCGTTGCGGGCTAAGACGTTCATATCCAAATCCAATTAGAAATTTATGGTAATTGACATAAATTATCAGCAAGACGTTCAGCACGGAGAAGGTCATGTCGTATGCCTCCACACTCGATCAGCGCACCGCTCAGGCCGCGCATCTCGCCTTGGGCGGCGGCGCAAGGGGCGCGCACGGGCTGCGGCGTACCTTGCCTTTCATCGGGCCAGCGGTGGTGGCCTCGGTGGCGTATGTCGATCCGGGCAACTTCGCCACCAATATCCAGGCGGGCGCGCAGTATGGCTACACCCTGCTGTGGGTGGTGCTGTGGGCCAATCTGGCGGCGATTCTGGTGCAGGGCCTGTCGGCCAAGCTGGGCATCGCCACCGGGCGCAATCTGCCTGAACTCATCCGCGAGCGTTTTCCGCGCAAGCTGGTGTGGTTTTACTGGGTGCAGGCCGAGATCGTGGCGATGATGACCGATCTGGCTGAGTTTCTCGGCGCGGCGCTGGCACTGCACCTGCTGTTTGGTCTGCCCATGGGGGCTTCGGTGCTGGCGGCCTTTGTCGTGGTGATGGGCATTCTGACGCTGGAGCGCAAGGGCTTTCGTCCGCTGGAATTGGTGGTGGCCGCGCTGGTGGGGGTGATTGCGCTGGGCTACGGCCTGCAACTGGCGCTGAGCCATCCTGCCTTGCTGCCCATCCTCCAAGGCACACTGACGCCGAGTTTCGGCGGCAGCTCCGATGCGGTGTATCTGGCGGTGGGCATTCTGGGGGCGACCGTCATGCCGCACGTCATCTATCTGCATTCCAGCCTGACGCAGCGGCGCATTCAGGTGCCGGTGCAGCGGCGGGCGCTGCTGATGCGTTTCGCCTGGAAGGACGTGATGCTGGCGATGGGGCTGGCCGGTCTGATCAATATGGCCATGCTGGCGGTCGCCGCGGCCACCTTCCACCAGCAGGGCCTCGCGGCGAATGATCTGAGCGAGGCTTATCGCATGCTCACGCCGATGCTGGGCGCAGGGGCGGCCACGGTGTTCGCTCTGGCGCTGCTGGCCAGCGGCATTTCGAGCAGTGTGGTGGGCACGATGGCGGGGCAGGTGGTGATGCAGGGGTTGGTGGGTTTCACCGTGCCGCTGTGGGTGCGCCGTCTGGTCACCAGCTTGCCGGCTGTCGTGGTGGTGATGTTGGGCATCGATCCGACGCGCACGCTGGTGTTTTCGCAGGTGGTGCTGTCGTTCGGCATTCCCTTCGCACTCGTGCCCTTGCTGCTGTTCACCTCCAACCGGGGTTTGATGGGCGAATTGGTCAATCGGTCGACTGTGCGCTGGGTTGGGTGGGCGGTGACGGCGCTGATCATCGCGCTGAATGCGCTATTGCTGTGGAAGCTGATTTGACAGTTGGCGTAGAACGAAAGAAGTGTGAGCAGGAGTAAATGCGATTGAATTACAAATAAAAGTAAATAGCATTTGCAGCATAAGCCTTCGCTCTCGCGTGGGCAGATGAGAGGCAAATGCCATGTCCGCAAGTTCCACCCTGCCACAGCCCGGCCCTCGGGTGCTGTCCCGACTGGCCATTTTTCTGGCCGTGCTCGGCCCGGGGCTGGTGGTCATGCTGGCCGATACCGATGTCGGCAGCGTGATTACTGCGGCACAGAGCGGGGCGCAATGGGGCTATCAACTGCTCAGTCTGCAGCTCGTGCTCATTCCCATTTTGTATGTGGTGCAGGAGCTCACGGTGCGGCTGGGCATATTCACCGGCAAGGGGCATGGCGAGCTCATCCGAGAAACCTTCGGCGCGCGTTGGGCCTGGGTGTCGGTGGCGGGTTTGGCGGTGGCTTCGGTCGGGGCCATCATCACCGAGTTTTCGGGGGTGGCCGGGGTCGGGGCGCTGTTCGGCGTGCCGCGCGGCTGGAGCCTCGGCCTGGCGGCGGTGTTTCTGCTGGCGGTGGTGTGGACGGGGTCTTACCGCCGGGTGGAGCGCATTGCCATCGCGCTTGGGCTGTTCGAACTGGTGTTCGTCTGGGTGGCGTTTCGCGCGCCGATCGAAGGTGCTCAGGTGTTGCAGGGGCTGGGCCATGTGCCGGTGCAGCAACCAGCGTATTGGTATCTGGTGGCGGCCAATATCGGCGCGGTCATCATGCCGTGGATGGTGTTCTATCAGCAGTCCGCCGTGGCCGACAAGAAACT
>NZ_JBYCKI010000135.1:0-12084 GCF_057473305.1 Thiomonas sp. TH-17 | reverse complement strand
CGGGGCGCTGGCCATGTCGGCGCTGGTGTTTGCCGGGTCGGCGCAATTCATCGCCCTGAGCCTGCTGGGCAGTGGCGCCAGCGCGCTGGTCGTGGTGTTCACCACCCTGGTCGTCAACCTGCGCCACCTGCTGTACGCCGCCAGCCTGCAGCCGCAGATGGCGCGGCTGCCGCAGCGCTGGCGGGTGCTGCTGGCGTTCTGGCTCACCGACGAAACCTACGCCACGGTGCATCACCGCTACGCCCGCGATGATGGTGCGCCGTTCAAGCACTGGTACACGGCGGGGTCGGGCGCGGCCATGTACCTCAACTGGCTGGGCTGGACCGCGCTGGGAGCCTGGCTGGGGACGGCCAGCCCGGCGCTCACCCATCTCGGGCTGGAATTCGCGCTCGTAGCGACCTTCGTGGGCATCGTCGTGCCTCTGCTGCGCGAGCGCCCGAGCATCGCCGTGGCCCTCACTGCGGCGGCGGTGGCGCTGGCGGCGCGCGATCTGCCGTACAAGCTCGGCCTGATGCTCGCGGCATTCGCCGGGGTAGCGGTCGGGGTGTGGATGGATGGTCGTCGCCGTCCGGCCCTTGAGGAAGAGACGGGAGAGACGCGATGAACTGGAGCCTGTGGGAGGTCATTGTCGGCATGGCCGCGGTGACGTTCGCCATCCGCTACACCCTGTTCGGGCTGGGCGGGCGGCTGAGGTTTTCGCCGCGGGTGCAGCAGGCGCTGCGCCATGTGCCGGTGGCGGTGCTCACCGCCATCGTCGTTCCGATGGTGTTGCTGCCCGACGGCCAGCACTGGGATTTGAGTTGGCGCAACCCCTGGCTGGCCGGTGCGCTGGCCAGTGCCGCCCTGGCGCTGGGCACGCGCAAACTGCTGGCTGCCATCGCGGGCGGTATGGCGGTGTATCTGCTGTGGCGCTTTGGCCTTGCTTGACGGTTTACTTGATCGAGGCCAGCTTCTTCTCGACTTCTTCCTGCGGCAGCGCGCCTTCCATGCGGCTGCCGTCCATGAAGATCAGCGTGGGGGTGGACGAAATGCCCAGCTTCTCCGCCAACGCCACATTGGCCTTGAGCGGATCGACGCAGGTCGCGGCGGCCTTGGGCGGTTGCACCTGGTTGTTCATCCAGTCCAGCCAGGCCTTGCTGCGGTTGGGGGCGCACCAGATGTCGCGCGACTGCGGCAAGGACTCGCGGCGGATGATGGGCACGACGAACACATGCAGCGTGACGTTGCTCATTTTCTCCAGCGTGGTTTCCATCTTGTGACAGTACGGGCAGTACGGGTCTTCAAAAATCGCGATCTGGCGCTTGCCGTTGCCGAACACCAGCTTGAACGAGTCTTTGAAGGGCAGATCCTTCCAGTTCACCCGGCGCAGCTCGTCGATGCGGGCCTTGGTGATATTGGTCTGGGTCTTGGTGTCGAAAATCTCGCCGGCGAACAGAAAGGTGGCCTTGGCATCGGTGTAGAAAATCTTGGCGCCAACGTCCACTTCGTACAGCCCGGCATAGGGGGTTTTGATGATCTTGGCGCTGGCGGGCAGGCCGGGCATGGCTTTTTCGAGTGCGGCGCGGGTCTCGGCCAGGGTTTGCGCCATGGCCGGCAGAGACAGGAAGGCCGCGGACAGCGCGACCCCGCGCAGAACGCGCATGACGGAGCGTGAGAGCAATGAGTTCATGAAAGCGGCGCGGCGCGAGCCTGCGCGTCAGGCGAGATAGGGAAGGCCCGAAGCATACCGGGTGAGCAACTGCCGGACGGGCGGCAGGGCATTGGTCGCGTGCAGGCCCAGCGCGCGCAGCGGCGCGGGCACGCGGCTGCCTGCACCGTACAGCCGGGCGAGGGCGTCGGTGGCGGTGGCGAGCGCCAGCACCTGTTCTGCCCGGGCGCGGGAATGGCGCCGCAGCAGTCGCGGGTCGTGCACGGCCTGGCCTGCGCCGCGCTGTTGCAGGGTGCGGGCCAGCACCTGCACGTCTTGCAGACCCAGGTTAAGACCTTGACCGGCGAGCGGATGCACGCGATGCGCGGCGTCGCCAATCAGCACCAGGCCGTCCGCCACGGTGCGGCGGGCGATTTGTCGCTGCAAGCGCCAGGCCGCCGCCGAGCCCGTGGCCTGCAGCGGGCCGAGATGCTGCGCTCGCAGCGCAGGCAGATGGGCCTCGACACGCTGCGCCAGCGTCTCGGGCGACAGCGCGAGCAGCTCCAGCGCCAGCGCCTCGGGGGCCGACCAGACCAGCGACACCATCGGCCGACCCTGTAGCGGCGCCAGCGGCAGCAGGGCGATCACCCCGCCGTCGGCGAAGGTCTGGAAGGCGGCGCCCTCGTGCGGCGCGGCGCAGATGAAATTGGCGATCACGCCGCGCTGCAGGTAGTCGTGCGTGTCCATGGCGATGCCCGAGACCTTGCGCACCAGACTGTTTTCGCCGTCGGCGCCGACGAGCAGCGGGGTCTGCAGGGTGCGGTCATCGGTGGTCTGCACCTGCCAGCCTGCCGCGGCGGGCAGGTGTTGCAGCCGGGCGGCCTGCGCGGGGTTGATCTGCACCCGGCGCTCGAAGCGCAGGGCCAGATCGAGCGCGGTTTCGATGGCGTCGGATTCGACGATCCAGGCCAGCGCTTCGCTGCGGGCGTCGCGGGCATCGAAGGCGAGCTGCGCGCCATCGGCGCGGATGTGCATGGCCCGTACGGGCTGAATGCGCTCGGGCGGCATTTGCGGCCAGACCCGCAGTTCTTCGAGCAGTTGCCTTGAGGCGGCGTTGAGCGCGTAGAGGCGCTGGGCATAACCTTGGGTCGGCAGGGCGGCGGCCGGGCGCGCGCCCAGCAGAGTGACCTGCAGCCCGATCTGCGCCAGCGCCAGCGCGCAGGCCTTGCCTGCAATGCCGCCGCCGCAGATCAGAAGGTCGGAAGAAGGGGAGGACATGATGGAATGGCTGCGCCTGAGGCGCCGTTTTTCTGAGGACTTCGGGCTGTCAGACAAGCTGCCTAGAATCAGCTTCATGTTGACCGACAAAACCCGCATTGTGCCCCCGGCGCGTCGGCGCCTAGGTGTAATTCCCGCCCATGACTGAGGTCACTGCGCCGCAGCCCGACGCGCCCGCGCCGCGCAAGCGCTGGCCGATGCGTCTGTTCAAGGGGCTGCTGGCGGCGCTGCTGGCCGCGGTCATTCTGGTGGTGGGCGGCTTGAGCATTTTGCTGCTCACCTTCGATCCGAACCAATACAAGGCTACGCTGATCCAGGTGGTGCAGGAGCGCGAGCACCGCACGTTGACGTTGCCGGGCACGATCGAGCTCACGCTGTTTCCGCCACTGACGCTGCGCACCGGGCCGTTCTCCTTGAGCGAGCGCGACTCTCCCGCCGTTTTCGCGCGGGCTGACGACCTGCGGCTGCACCTCGATCTGTTCGCGCTGCTGCGGCGCAAGCTGGTGGTCGATCGGGTGGTGATGATCAAGCCGCAGATTCATGTGGCCCGCGACGCGCAGGGGCGTTTGAACTTCGCCGACCTGCTGCCCGACAGCAAGCCCGAATCCACGTCGGCGCGCAGCCCGCTGGGTCTGTCGGTGCACCGTCTGCAGGTCGAGCAGGGCGTACTCTTTTACGACGACGACAAGGCCAAGCTCCACGGCCAGCTCGACGGCCTCGACGTCGGCCTTTCCGGCTTGGACGGCGGCAACGCCGGGGCCTTTCATCTAGAAACCACGGCGCGCTTTGTCCAGCCTGCGCTGGCAACCCGCATCGCCCTGCGCGGCAAGCTGCAGGCCGACCCGGCGCAGCACAGTGTGGTGCTGACCGATCTGGCGCTGTCGGCGCAGGGTGACGTGCCGGGACTGAAGGCGATGCAGACCCAACTCAGCGCAGAGCAGTTCGGGCTGCGCACCGGCTCAATGTGGGCGCTGACCGCGCGGCAATGGCGCATCAAGACCACCGGCCGCACCGAGAGCGGCGAAACCTTGAGTGCGCAAGCCAGCCTGCCAACGCTCGATGCCAAGGGCGACACCGTGCAGATCGGGCCGTTCGATGCCAGCGCCGAGATCGGCGCGGCGCAGGCGCTGCAGCTGCAGTGCAAGACCCAGCAGGCCACGGGCGCCTGGGGCGCGCTGCGCGTTCCCGTGGCGCAATGCGATGTGCAGCACGGCGTGGCCGGAAAGGCGGGGGCGATGCGCCTGACTCTGGCCTCGCCGCTGCAACTCGATCTCACTCATGCGCACTATGTTCTGCCCGCGATCAAGCTCTCGGGCCAGCTCACCCCCGGCGCCAAACCGCAGACCCTGGCGCTGCAAGGCAATGCGCAATACGACGGTGGCGCGAACGGCCCCACCGCGCAGTTTCTGCTCCAAGGTCTGGTGGCCGGCAGCGGGGCCAAGCTGTCGGGCGGATGGGCGCAGCCCGACACCCTGCGCCTCGACGTGAATGCCGACCGCCTCAACCTCGACGATTGGCTGCCGCCGCCCGTCGCACAACCCAAAGCTGCCGCGCCTGCGCCGGCCCCCATCGACCTGTCGGCCTTTCAAAAACTCGGGCTGGGCGCGCAGTTCAAGATCGGCAGCCTGTTGTTCAAGGGCATGCAGTGGAGCGCGGTGCAGGGTCAGTTGACCAGCGACCGCAAGACGCTGGCCTTGCAGCCTTTCAGTGCGCAGGGCTTTGGCGGCAGTGTGGACGCGAATCTGCGGGTGAATCTGGCGCAGCAGCAATACACCCTGCAGCAAAGCGGGCGTGATGTCAGCGTGCAGCCGGTGTTGCAGGCCTTGGTCGGCAAAGATTTTCTGCTCGGCAAGGCCAACTGGACGATGAACCTGACGGCACAGGGCAAGACCCTGCCCGCGCTCATCGCCAGCCTTTCGGGCAAGGCGCGGCTCGACGTGCGCAACGGCGCTGTGAAGGGTTTCAATCTGGCGCAGATGCTGCGCAACGCCCGCGCGCTGCTGGCCGCGCGCAAGGACGGGCAGTTTGCCGCCACCCCGGGCGAGCAGACTGATTTCACCTCGCTGGGCGCGACCTTTGCGCTGCAGAACGGGGTGGCGAAGAACAGCGATCTGTCGGTGCAGAGCCCGCTGTTGCGCGTGGGCGGCGAGGGCTGGTTCGATCTGCCCCGGCAGCGGCTGGACTATCTGCTGCTGCCGACCATCGTCGGTTCGCTGCAGGGGCAGGGCGGGGCCGATCTTGCGGCCTTGCGCGGCGTCACCGTGCCGGTGCGCATCTCGGGCAGTTTTGCCCAGCCGAGCTACACCGTGCTGTGGTCGCAGGCGGGCGGGAATCTGTTGAAGCAGACCTTGAAAAACACCTTGCAGAACGAACTGCAGAAACAGCTCGCACCCGCCCAGGCCGAGCCGCTGCAGAAGGTGGTTCCCGGTCTGTTCAAGGGTTTGTTTCCTTGAACTAAAGCCGCAGCACCACCGGCCAGTCAGGCAACTCGTTGCGTTTTTCCCCGCTGCGCGGCGGCGCATGCAGGGCGAGCAGGCCGCTGACTTCGGCCACGCCCTGCAGCGCGGCGGCCTCGAAGCGGCCTTGGCGCAGCAGCGCTTCCATGCCGCGGCACACCTGCTCCCAGGCATCGGTTGGCACTTGTTGGTGGATGCCGCGGTCGGCGACGATTTCCACGTCCCGCTCGGCCAGCAGCAGGTAGATCAGCACCCCGTCGTTGTGCTCCGTATCCCAGACGTGCAGATGCGAGAACACCTCGATGGCGCGCTCGCGGGCACTCAGGCCGCGCCAGAGTTCGGGCAGATCGAGTGCGCCTTCAACCGCAAAGCGGATTTCGCCGCCGTGCGCCTGCTCAGCCGCGTGGATGGCTTTGGCAATGGCACCCAGCGTGGTTTGCGGAAACGCGCGGCGGGTTTGCCAGGGCGCAAAGCGCAGGTGTCGCAGCAGACGGGGCCAACGCATCTCACCACCGGCCCGAAGCGCCGCCTCCGCCAAAACCGCCGCCGCCGCCACTGAATCCGCCCGAGCCGCGGTCATTGCCACCGCCGAATCCGCCGCCGCCGAAGCCACCACCACCCAGTCCGCCCGGCCCACCTCCCATGCGTATGCCGCTGAACACGGCGAGGAAGGCGAGCGCGCCGAAGGTCAGCCCCAACAGCACTGAGCCGACGAGCCACCACCCCACGCCGCCTGCGATCAGTCCGCTCAGCCCGGAGCCGACGGTGCGGCCGAGCACGCTGCGCAGCACCGAGCCCAGCACGACCGCGCCGATCAACACCATGAAGCCGATTTCCTGCGCGCTGGATCGATCTGCGCCCGGTGCGGTGGCCTGCGGCGGTGGCAGTTGCTCGCCGTCGATCAGCTTCATCAACTGTTGCACGCCGGCCTGCAGTCCGGCGAAATAGTCGCCCTGCTTGAACTGCGGGGTGATGACCTCGGCGATGATGCGCTTGGCGATGGCGTCGGGAATGGCGCCTTCCAGCCCGTAGCCGACTTCGATGCGCATGGCGCGGTCGTCCTTGGCGACGAGCAGCAGCACGCCGTCGTCCTGCGCCTTGCGGCCCAGCTTCCACGCCTCGGCCACGCGAATGCTGTATTGCTCGATGGCCTCGGGCGCGGTGCTGGGCACCATGAGGATGGCGATTTGGCTGCCTTTCTGCGTAGCGAAGGCTCGCAGTTCCTGATCGAGCGTGGCGGTTTGCTCAGTGGTGAGGGTGCCGGTGAGGTCGGTGACCGGCGCGGTGAGCGCGGGCACCGGCGCCAGCGCGGCCCAGACCAGCGTGCCAAGGCCGCACAGCAGCAACGCGGCCAGCCAGCGCTTCCAGACTCCGCGCAACAGCGTCATGCCGACTTACTTGGACGGGGCCGGCACGGGGGCCGCGCCGCCGAAGTCCACCTTGGGCGCCACCGAGATGGCTTTCTCGTTCTCCACGGTGAAGCTGGGCTTGACCTTCATGCCCACCACCATGGCGGTGAGGTTGCTGGGGAACTGGCGCACCAGGTTGTTGTAGTTCTGCACGGCCTCGATGTAGCGCATGCGGGCCACGGCGATGCGGTTCTCCGTGCCTTCGAGCTGCGCCTGCAGATCGCGGAACACGCCATCGGCCTTGAGCTGCGGATAGTTTTCGGACACCGCGATCAGGCGCGACAGGGCGCTGGTCATCTGCGCCTGCGCCTCCTGGAACTTGGCAAAGGCGGCCGGATCGTTGATGAGTTCGGGCGTGGCCTGGATCTGGCCGACCTTGGCGCGCGCCTCCGTCACTTGCACGAACACGTCTTTCTCATGCGCGGCGTAACCCTTGACCACGTTCACCAGATTGGGCACCAGATCGGCCCGCCGCTGATACTGGTTGAGCACTTCGGCCCAACTGGCCTTGATCTGCTCGTCGGACGACTGCAGGGCGTTGTAGCCGCAGCCGCTCAGGCTCAGCAGGGCGGCGGAAAGCAAGATGAGGGATATCCAGCGGCGCATAAAAGAGTCTCCGGAAAAAAGGAACAAACACGGGAAGAAACACGTTGAAACAAGAGTGCAAAGCATATCGCCGGAATGTTCCGTTCCGGGGCAAGTCGGGGGTATGCTGCATGCCTGCAAAAAATCGCCGCACTCATGAGTACCCCACGTTCCGCCGAGCTCGATCTCGGCATTCACACCCAACCACCCCAGCACCTCGACTTCAGCGAGACGCAGCATCCGCTCGAAGTCCTGGCGCATGAGGGAGATGCGGCCGCGCAAGAGTGGCTGGGCGCGCACTATCACGACCGCAAGGACTTTGTTCATGCGGCGCACTGGTATCGCAAGGCGGCCGATCAGGGTTCCGCCGGGGCCCGGTACAACCTGGGCTGGCTCTACGTTCACGGACGCGGCGTGGAACAAAGCGATGCGCAGGCGCTGGATCTGTGGCGGCAGGCCTGCGAAGTGGGCCTGGCCCGGGCGATGAATGGCCTGGGATTTTTGTACGAGCATGGGCGCGGCGTGCCCCGCAGCGACGCGCAGGCCCAGGTCTGGTATCAGCGTGCCTCAGAGGCGGGCGACGCGGCGGGCCAGTGCAATCTGGGCATTTTTCTGCTCAACGGACGTTGCGGCCCGGCCGATCCGTCGGGCGCTGCGGCGATGTTCTCTCTTGCTGCGCATCAGGGCCATCGTGAAGCCTGCTACCGCTACGGACATCTGTTCGTCACCGGCCAGGGCGTCGAGCAGGACGACGCGCAGGCCGTGGCCTGGCTGCGCAAGGCCGCCGAGATGGATGTGCCCGAGGCGCAGCGCGAGCTCGCCGCACTGCTGGCGATGGGCCGGGGCGGCAGTCTCGACTACACCCAGGCGGCCGGCTGGTACCAGCGGGCGGCGGAGCTGGGCGATGCGCAGGCCCAGTTCAGCCTCGGCGTGCTGTACTACCGCGGGTTGGGCAAGCTGCCTGACGTCGAGAAAGCGCGACATTGGTGGACGCTGGCCGCCGCGCAGGGCGAAGAACGCGCCCGCAAAAATCTGACGCTGCTGGCCAAGGGCGTGAGGCGCTGAAGCGGACATGCCCTCTGACATGTCCCTACTGACCGATCTGCGCCGTCTGCGAGTGGACCCCGAGGGCAACCTCGACCTCTCGGACCGCGCCACGCAGATCGACCTGCCGGGCGACCCTTCCAAAGACGAGATCGAGGCCGAGCTCGACGGCCTGCGCGGCCAGATCGGCGAACTGCAGGATGCGATGTTCACCCGCCGCGAGCAAGCCCTGCTGGTGGTGTTGCAGGGCATGGATTCGGCGGGCAAAGATAGCACCACCAAGGCGGTGTTCACCGGGGTGAACCCGCTGGGCATCCACGCTGCGTCGTTCAGCGTGCCCAGCGTGCAGGAACGACGGCACGACTTTCTCTGGCGGGTGCATGCGCAGGTGCCGCCGCTGGGCTGCATCGGCGTGTTCAATCGCAGTCATTACGAGGAACCGGTCATCCGCCGGGTGCACGGTGAGTTGAAGAACGGCGAGATGAAGCGCTATCTGCGGCAGATCGCCGATTTCGAGCAGATGCTGACCGAATCGGGTACGGCCATCGTCAAGTGTTTTCTGCACCTGAGCTTTGACGAGCAGCGCGAGCGCTTGCAGGAGCGCATCGACAACCCGCTCAAACACTGGAAGTTCGACCCGTCCGATCTCGAAGAGCGGCAGTTTTGGAAGCCTTATCAGGCCGCCTACAGCCAGGCGCTGGCGGCGACTTCCACATCACAGGCGCCCTGGTATGTGGTGCCGGCCGACCGCAAGCCGGTGCGCAATCTGATTGTGGCACGTCTGGTGGTGCAGGCGCTTGAGGCGCTCAAGACTCCGGCGCCCGAGCCCAAGCCCGAACTGATCGGGCTGAAGGTGGTTTGAGCTTGTTTAACCCAGATTGTCCGTGAGGCGGGGCTTTGCCCCTACACGGGCGCTGGCGGGCGGTTTGGGGTGTCTTTGCCCCCCGCGCTTCGCGCCCATAGCTTGGGCTATGGGCTTGTCGCGCAGGGCCAAATCCCTCCCCAACCCGCCGCGCCATCATCCCGTGTCCTAATGAACAATCTGGGTTTACAGCATGCGGCGCAGGCTACCGTCGCGCAGGATGAAGGCGTGGTAGAGCGCTGCAGCAACGTGCAGACCGATCAAGCCGAGCAGCCCCAGAGCGACCACTTGATGCGCGTCGCCCAGCAGGCCAGCCCATGTGGCGTTGGCTGGAAACAGCGAGGGGAGGGGCCATAGCCCCAGCCAATGCACCGGCCACTCACGGGCCGACGCGGCCAGCCACCCCAGTAGCGGCAGCAGCACGAATCCGGCATAGAGCAGCGCGTGAGTGGCCTGGGCCGCAAGCGCCTGCCAGGCGGGCATCGGCGGGTGCGGCGGCGGAGTCTTGACCAGCCGCCACAACAGGCGCAGCAAGAAAAGGGTGAGGACGGTCGTGCCCACGCCGATATGCCAGGCCGCCAGCGCATCTTCAGGCGCGCCGCGGTGATCGGTCATCAGCCAGGCCAGGGGATATTCCAGCAGGATCAGCGCCACGATGGCCCAATGCAGCAGGCGGGAGACAGGGTGGTAGCGCGCTTCGGACAGAGCGATTGTGGACATAGTGAGCAAGGCCGCACGGGCGGCGGCTGAAAATCAGAATGTCCACAACTTAACCGGCCTCACTTAGCGCGGGCTGAGTCCGTTCACACCCGATCAGTTGCAAGTCTTGCCATGCGCAGGATGATCGCCCGCAGCTTTGGCGGCCGACTCGCTCATGTATTCGCCGTGCTTGGTCTTGCCGTAGTATTTGTCGCCCGGACAGTGATAAACCTTGGTCGAGGCATTCACCCACACCTTGCCCGCGCCGCCGCCCGCCGCCGCGGCCATGCCTGCGCCCGAGGTTTGCATGGAGTGATGCTTTTCTTCCTTCTTGGTTTCGTGGTGGGCTTGCTCCGTTGCGGGCGCAGCGGATTCCTTGGCCTTGCTCACGCAGGATTTGATGAACTCGGTGCGATCCTTGCCTTTGAGGCTCTGTTCCTTGGCCTGTTTTTCGCACTGCACTTTCTCTTCATGATTTTTCAGCAGACCCGCCGAGGCGATCGTGGGGAAGGCCAAGGCGGCGCTGGTCAGCGCGACGGCGAGCAGGGTGGTGTGTTTCATGGAGCAAACCTTTCTTCAGCAGTGTGGGAGGGAAGGCCGGATCAGCGTCCGGCTTGGGTGCACTGTAGCCAGTGTTCACCCGTTCATCATGCACCGTAAATCACATTTCACCGATGTCACCGGAGGTAAAAAATGAAACAGCCGGAACGCATCGCTGCGATCCGGCTGTCGGGCCTGGATGAAGGTCGCCTTGAGATCAGCCCGTGCCGCCCACGGTCACGCCGTCGATGCGCAGGGTCGGCTGGCCCACGCCGACGGGCACGCTCTGGCCTTCCTTGCCGCAGGTGCCCACGCCGCTGTCCAGGCGCAGATCGTTGCCGATCATGCTCACGCGGGTGAGCGCGTCGGGGCCGTTGCCGATCAGCGTGGCGCCTTTCACCGGGTAGAGCGGCTTGCCCTTCTCCACCCACCAGGCTTCGCTGGCGGAGAACACGAATTTGCCGCTGGTGATGTCCACCTGCCCGCCGCCGAAGTTCACGGCGTACAGGCCGCGGTCGATGCTGGCGAGGATTTCCGCCGGATCGCGGTCGCCCGCCAGCATGTAGGTGTTGGTCATGCGCGGCATGGGCACGTTGGCGTAGCTCTCGCGGCGGCCATTGCCCGTGGGCGCGCGGCCCATCAGCCGGGCGTTGAGCATGTCCTGCATATAGCCGACCAGAATGCCGTCTTCGATCAGCACATTGCGCTGCGTCGGGTTGCCTTCGTCGTCGACGTTGAGCGAACCGCGCCGGTCGGGCAGGGTGCCGTCGTCGAGCACGGTCACGCCGCGGGCGGCGACGCGCTGGCCCATGCGCCCGGCAAACGCGCTCGATCCCTTGCGGTTGAAGTCGCCCTCCAGCCCGTGCCCCACCGCCTCGTGCAGCAACACGCCGGGCCAGCCGGGGCCGAGCACCACGCTCATTTCGCCGGCAGGCGCTGGGCGCGATTCGAGATTCACCAGCGCGGTGTTCACCGCCTCATCGACATACTGCGCGATGAGGGCGTCGTCGAAATAGCCCAGGCTGTAGCGCCCGCCGCCGCCGGACGAACCGGATTCGCGCCGCCCATTCTGCTCGACGATCACGTTCACACTCAGGCGCACCAGCGGGCGCACATCGGCGGCGAGCAGGCCGTCGGAGCGCAGCACCAGCATCACGTCGTGTTCGCCGCCGAGGCTGGCCATGACCTGCACCACGCGCGGGTCTTTGGCGCGCGCCAGCCGGTCCACCTTTTGCAGCAGCGCCACCTTGGCGTTGGAATCGAGCGCGCCCAGCGGGTCGGTCGCGCCGTAGAGCACGCGCGCCGCGCTGCGACGGGTGTCGGTGGGAACTTTGGAGCTGCCATTGCCCGCGCGGGCAATGCTGCGCACCGTGTCGGCGGCTTCGAGCAAGGCCAGCTCGGAAATATCGTCGGAATAGGCGAAGGCGGTCTTCTCGCCCTGCACCGCGCGGATGCCGAAGCCCTGCTCGATGTCGAAGCTGCCCGATTTCACCAGGCCTTCTTCCAGGCTCCAGCCCTCGGAGCGGGTGTATTGCAGATAGACGTCGGCATAGTCGAGCTTGTGCTCGAACACCTTGCCCAGCG
>NZ_JBYCKI010000134.1:0-6081 GCF_057473305.1 Thiomonas sp. TH-17 | reverse complement strand
TCGAAATGGGGCGTGGTGGGTTTTAGCGAATCACTGCGGCGCGAGGCCTACAAAGACAATATCCGCGTCACCGTGATCGAGCCGGGCGTGGCCCAGACCGAGCTGCGCGACCATATCGCCCACGCGCCCACGCAGACCGCCCTCAACAACTGGGCCGACAGCATGCGCCAGCTGCAAAGCGCAGACATCGCCCGCGCCATCGTGTTCTGTGCCGGCCAGCCGGCGCATGTGAACATCAACGAAATTTTGATGCGCCCCACCGATCAGGAACGTTGAACCCAACTCTGGAGACTCCCCAACATGATTCATGAACTCGCCGATATTCAGATCCGGCCCGGCAGTCAGGCCGAATTCGAAGCCGCCATCGTCCATGGCGTGAACACCGTCATCTCGCACGCCAAGGGGTTCGAAGGCTACGAGATCCGCAAAGGGATTGAAACGCCCGAACGCTACCTGCTGATGATTCGCTGGGCCACCCTGGAAGACCACACCGTGGGCTTTCGCCAGTCCGAGGCGTTCTCGCAGTGGCGGGCCATCGTCGGCCCCTACTTCGCGCAGCCCCCGGTGGTCGAGCACTTCACGACCTTGCCGGAAACGCAAAAAAATTGAACGCCGAAGGAGCGCCTGTACGCGGCCCTGGCCGCAGCACCGTCAACCCTCCACCGTCGGGCGCCACCATTTCGAGATGCGTTCGGAAATCTCGCGGTCGGGATACGACTGGTAATGCGAGATGTCGTTGAACAGCTTGAGACGCGGGCGGACCTCGTTCATGAAATCGAGAATGGTCAGCGCAGCGGGGCTTTGATCGAGGCGCTCGCGGTAGCCGCGCGCGTCCAGGCCCAGAAGGCTGCTGACGAGCAGGCGATTGGTGCCTTTGTGCGAGACGACCAGCACGGTCTGATGCCGGTGCCGCTCGATGATCTCGCGCAGAAAGGGCAGCGCCCGGTGGATGACGCTCAAGCCCGACTCGCCGCCTTCGGGCGCCACCAGCAGCGGGTCTTCCTCCCACAACTCGTAGGCCTGCGCAAAGCGGTCGATGACTTCGTCGCGGGTCAGGCCTTCCCAGTTGCCGTAGTCGATCTCGCGCAGCGCGGCGGCGGTCTGAACCGGCAGACCATGCGCGGCGGCCACGCGCTGCGCGGTTTCCATCGTGCGGGCCATCGGGCTGGCGTAGGCCGCGGCGATGGGCACGCTCGCTAGCCGCAGGCCCAGGCTGGCGGCCTGCTCGCGCCCTTCGTCGGACAGGGGCTCATCGTTCGATCCGGCAAAGCGGTCTTCCAGCGTCAGGCGGGTTTCGCCATGACGGACGAGCAGGATGCGTGTGGGCATCGGGGTCTCCCAGAGAGATGGTGGATGGAGGGTTGTGCGGCACCATTTTCACCGCAGCCTTGGAGTCTCGTGTATTCATCCCCCTCATCAGCCCTCCGTTTCCAGATCAGGGATGTGGTTGAACGCAATGCGCATGGGGGCTTCCTCCCGTCCCTGGTGGCCGCTGCCGCAATAGATGGTGTGGCGGCCGTAGCGCACGTTGAGGGCATCGACTGCGCCCCACAGCGCGGCCTGCTCCGCATCGGAGCCGGGCACGTCGCCCTCAAACAGGCTGGCGCTGGTCTGCCCGGGCTGGCGCAGATCGTGCAGCAGCATGGCCACTTTCATCGGCGCCCAGCCCGCAGGAACCATGCCGGGCCACAACTCGCGCAGGGTGTGCAGCAGGGCGCGGGTGTCGGCCGTCGGCGCGAAGCGGGCGCCGCGCTCGGGACGCAGACGCTCGCCGTGCCGACGGGTGAGCTTGAGCATCACCGTCATGGCGCCGGCCAGCAGGTGCTCGCGGCGCAGGCGCATCGCGGCCTTCTGCGTGAGGCGGTCGAGCACGGCCAGCGCGCCCTCGGCGCTGCGCATCTCGGGCGGCAGCACATGCGAATGGCCGAGCGAACGCCGCGGATTGGCCGCCTGCACGCCCGACACCAACCCGTGCAACCGGTCGAAGAAAGCCTCGCCCGCGATGCCGCCCCACACCACGCGCAGTTGCTCGCGGCGCGCCCGCCAGAGCTGCTCCACGCTGTGGATGCCCTGCGCCTGCAGCCGCGCCAGCATGCGCACATTGATGCCGGTGAGATCGGTGAGCTGCATGCGCAGCAGCGGGCCGGGCAGGTCGGTGGAGTCGAGCACCACCAGACCATCGGGCTTTTGCAGATTGGACGCCTGCTTGGCGAGAAACACATTGGGCGCGACGCCCACCGAGACCCGCAGGCACTCGCCCAACGCCTCGCGCAGCGCGGCCTTGAGGCGCAGCGCCAGTTGCGTGGCGCGCTCGCGGCTGGTCCAGCCCATGGGCAGGCTGCAGGTCATCTCATCGATGGAGAGCACCCGCTCCACCGGCGCGATGGTGTCCACCACGGCCACGGCGCGGTGGTGAATCTGCACATACTCGGCATGCCGCGCCACCACGAACACGATGCCCGGACAGAGCCGACGCGCCTCGGCCACCTGCGTGCCGGTCTTCACACCGAAAGCCTTGGCCTCGTAGCTGGCGGCGATGCAGCAGGTGGTGTCGGCCATCATCGGCACCACGCCCACCGGCCGCCCGCGCAACTCGGGGCAAAGCTGCTGCTCCACCGAGGCGAAATAGGAGTTGAAATCGACCAGCAGGCAACGCAGCGTCATGGCACTTCGTGCCGATTGGGGCACGCTCGAATACTGTTTTTATGTTCAGTATTTCACAGCGGCGACCACAATGCAATGTGGGCCGAACCGCGGACTTCTTCTACACCCGCAAACCCACCAGCCGCTTCCACTGTCCGCTCGCCAGCGCGGTGCCCAACAGGATGATCGCGCAGCCCGCCAGCATGGCGCTGGTGACGGCTTCTTGCAGGAACAGCGCGCCCCAGAGCATGCCGAAAGCCGGAATGAGGAAGGTGACCGAGGCAGCGTAGGCCGCGCCCACCTGCGCCACGAGGCGGAAGTACAGCACATAGGCCAGGCCGGTGCACAGCACGCCCAGCGCCGCCACGGCGGCCCAGATGTCGCCCTGCACCGCGTGCGCAGGCCAGGTGAACGCTGCGGGCAGCGCGAGCAGCACCGTGGCCGTGAACTGGCTGCCGAAAGCGGTGAGGGCCGGATCGGCCCCGGCCAGATGGCGGCGGACGTAATGCACGGCAAAGCCATAGGACACAGGCGCCAGCAGTACCGCAGCAACCGCCCACGGCGCAGCGCCCTGCGAGAGGCCGGGCTGATCGCCCACCAGCACGACCACGCCCAGCAGGCCGACGCCCAGTCCCACGACCTGCGCCCGGCCAATCGGCGCGCCGAACAGCGTCGCCCCCAGCACCGCCGCCCACAGCGGGGTGGTGGCATTCAGAATGGCCTCGAAGCCCGCGCCCAAGTGCAGCGCGCCGACCGCGAACAAGGTGAACGGCAACGCGGAGTTGGTCACCCCGACGACCAGCAGCGGCCCGAGTTTGCGGCGGAACTGGGCGCGCGCCGCGGCCGTGCGAAGCACCGGCAGCAGCACCAGCGAGGCAATGCCCACGCGCAGCGCGATGAGCGGCACCGGCCCGAACTCGGGCACGGCGATGCGCAGAAACAAAAAAGAAGCGCCCCAGATGGCGGCGAGCAGAAACAGTTCGATGAAAGGCATGGGCGTGATCCGGCTGATGCGCAGCGCTGGCCGTAGCGCTCAGGCCGCGCGCGGGCGACGGGGCGTAGGGGTTTGCGTGGGAGTTCGCGTTGAAATCGGGGCAGCGTGTTCGAGATCGAGCAGCGCCTGCTTGCGCGGCAGGCCGGCAGCGTAGCCGGTCAAGCTGCCGTCATGGCCGATGATGCGGTGGCAGGGCACGACGATGAGCAGCGGGTTGCGCCCCACTGCCGCACCCACGGCGCGCGCATGGCCGGCGGGCAGGCCCAGCCGCTGCGCGAGCAGCGCATAGCTGACCGTCTGTCCGTAGGGCACGGTCTGCAGCGCCCGCCAGACCGCTTGCTGGAACGGCGTGCCCTGGGGCCGCAAGGGCAGATCGAAGGGGATTACATCGCCGCTGAAATAGGCCTGAAGTTGCGCGCGGGCACGCTGCAGCAGAGGTGTGTCGTCGGCGGTTGGAGGCGTTGCGTCGTCGAGAAAACTCAGGGCAGTGAGCCCGTCTGCCTCGGCGGTGAGTTGCAACGCGCCCAGCGGGCTGTCCATGACCAAGACGGCTTTCACGATGTTTCTCCTTCAGTCGCGCGGCGCCACAGATGCACCGCGGCATAGCCCCGCCACGGCGCCCAGCGCTCGGCATGGGCCAGCACGTCGGCCGGACGGGTCAGGCCGAGTTGTTTGCGCAACACCAGATCGCCGGCGGGAAAGGCATTCGGCCAGCCCAGACCGCGCAGCGCAATCACCTGCGCCGTCCAGTCGCCGATGCCGGGCAGGGCCTGCAGCGCCGCAAGCGTGGGCTCGACCGGGGCGAGCGGCTGCAGCGCCACGCGTCCCTCGGCCACGGCCAGCGCCAGCGCGTGCAGGCTGAGGGCGCGGGCGCCGGTCAGGCCGCAGGCGCGCAGCGCCTCGGGGGTGCAGGCGGCGAGCGTGGGCGCGTCGGGCAAGGTGCGGCACAGACCGTCGGGCGCATCGGGCACGGAGGTGCCGTGACGCTGCGCCAAGCAGCCAAGAATGAGGCGCGCCTGCGACAGGCCGATCTGCTGGCCGACCACGGCGCGCATGGCGATCTCGAAGCCATTGAGCGCGCCGGGCACGCGCAGGCCAGGCACTTCTGCGGCAAACTCGGGCAGATGGGCGTCGATCAGATCGGGGCGCGCGCTGAGGTCGAACAGTCGCCGCACGCCGGCCAGAATGCGGCCGATGTGCGGCGACAGACGTGGCGGCAGGGTGAGGCGCAAGCTGTGGCGCTCAGGCTCGTGGGTCACCGCGATCCAGCCCGTGACCGGCGCCGCGCCCGGCTCGTCGGCGAAGGCAAGGGCGCGGCTGTAGCGATCGGCGGTGACGCGCTCCACACCATCCACCGCGCGACGCGCCAGAAAGTCGACCATCTGGCTCCAGGCGTAGGGGGGCCGGTAGGCGAGCGACACGGTAAGCAAGTCTTCCTGCCCGCAGGCGCCGCCCGTCCGCCGCAGGCTCAGCGGCGTCAGGCCATAGCGTGTGCGGAACAAATGATTGAACCGCCGCACGCTGCCAAAGCCTGCCGCGCCGGCCACCGCCGCCATCGGCAGCGCCGTGTCGGTGAGCAGGCCCTTGGCCAGCAGCAGCCGCTGCGTCTGCGCATACGCCACGGGCGAGACGCCGAATTCCGCCTCGAAAATGCGCCGCAAATGCCGCGGCGTGATGCCCACGCGGCTCGCGACGGTGCTCAATCCGTCGCGATCGGTCAGCCCCTGGTCGATCAGCGCGGCCGCGGCGCGGGCGAGCTGGCCGGAGAGATCGAGCACACCGTGCCCCGGCGCCAGCTCGGGACGGCAACGCAGACAGGGCCGATAACCCGCCTGCTCCGCCGCCGCCGCGCTGGGATAGAAGCTGCAGTTGCGTTTGAGCGGCGTGCGTACCGCACACACCGGCCGACAATACACCCCGGTGGACGACACGCCGACGTAAAACCAGCCATCGAAGCGGCGGTCGCGGGTGAGCAGCGCGCTGTAACAGGTGTCGGGATCGAGTTGCATGCCCTCACTCTAGTCGCCCGGCGCGCCGCCGTCTGGCCGAAAACGGACATCAGTTTGTCTATCGAAAAAGGCGTGAAAAGGCCCTACACCGCCTCGTGGCACACGGCTTCAATATTGTGTCCGTCCGGGTCGAGGACGAAAGCGGCGTAATAGTTCGGGTGGTAGTGCGCCCGCACGCCCGGGCGGCCATTGCCCCGCCCGCCTGCGGCCATCGCGGCACGATAGAACGCATCGACCCTTTCGCGGGTATCCACCCGAAAAGCCACGTGAATCGGCGGCTGGTTTGGGCTACCTAGGCTAGGGCCTGCTAACGCTATTGATGCACCCGCGTTGGCCCCAGCAGCGGAGGGCTGCCAAGCGGGGGGCACAAGCAACGCATGTTGACGATAAACAGGGCGCCACAACCCCAGAAACCCCCGCAGGCGGCAACCCCAC